>DATFWC010000202.1:0-15077 GCA_035259885.1 Xanthobacteraceae bacterium | reverse complement strand
GGCAACGCCGAGGGGCTCAACGCCATGCTGGGCGGACACGTCAAGGTCTATTTCGCGCTGGTGCCGGCGGTGTTGCAGCACGTGCGCGCCGGCACGCTGCGCGCCATCGCGGTGACGACGGAAACGCGGCTGGCCGCCCTGCCCGACGTGCCGACCATCGCGGAACTGGGCTTTCCAAACTACGAGATCACCTCGTGGCAGGGCCTGTTCGCCCCCGCCGGCACGCCCAAGGACGTCGTGGCAAAAATCAATGCCGAGACGGTGGCGATGCTCAATGCCCCCGACATCCACCAGCGCATCTCGCAGGAAGGCGCCGATCCGGTCGGCAGCACGCCGGAACAATTCACCGCCCGCGTGAAGGCCGAGGTCGCCAAGTGGGGCAAGGTGGTCCGCGAAGCCGGTATCGGGACACAGTAACCGGCTTGGCCTCGGCCGATGTCGCACAATAGTCACCTGTCTCGAGTTCCGTGAGATGAGGCCCGCCGGCCAGTTGTGCTGCCGCTCCGATCCGGATACCACCACTGCACCCACGCATTGGAACCCAACGGGGCGAGGGCGTAATATCCGCGCCGGTACGGGACGCCGCCATGACGCTTCGTCACCGCCTGTCGCTCCTGGTTGCCATTGCCCTGATTCCGCCGCTGCTGCTGACCGTGTACCACGTCGTGCGCTCGCAGATTGTCCTCGACAAGGAGGCGCGCGACGAGGCCCTGGCAGCGGCGCGGCTGATCTCGGCCGAGTTCAGCCAGCTGATCGAAGGCAGCCGCCACCTGATGACCGCGATGACCAAGCATCCGGCGGTCCCGGGCGACGAGGCGGCCTGCGCCGCCTATTTCCGCGCCGTCATCGCTGACATTCCGGTTTATCGCGAGGCCGCCATCGTCGATACGGAGGGGGTGGCCCATTGCTCCACCATTCCGGTTCCGGCCAGCCCCGACGTGAAGAATCGCCTCTATGTGCGCGAGCCGCTGGCCACCGGCCGGCTGACGGTGGGGCCGCTCGCCTATGACCGTGCGACGAACACCACGTCGATGCACATGTCGATGCCCTACCGGAGTTCCGACGGAACAGTCAAAGGCGTGATGGTCCTGGTGCTCAATCCCGACCGCATAGCCCAGGACCTGGTGGGGCGCTCGTGGCGCCCGCAGCATCGCATCATCGTGCTCGACCGCGAAGGTTCGCTGGTCCTGGCCATTCCGCAGGACAGCGCCGAAGAAGCCCAGACGATCGCCCAGGACATCTTCCCCCGGGTGGCCTCCGCCTCGTCCGACACGGTCTATACCAGGGCCTCCGGCCGGCGCCCGGAGATCGTCGGCGTCGTGTCGGTGGACACGGCGCCCAACGACCTGTTCGTGGCCGTCGCCATCGATCAGGACACGGCCCTGGCCGAGGCGAGGCGCGCCAACGAACAGAGCCTCGCGCTGGCGCTGGTGACCATCCTGCTGGCCATCGCCGGCGCCTGGCTCGCCACGCATTTCCTGATCGACCGACCCATCCGCGCGATCGTCGACACGGCGCGGCGGCGCGAGGCGGGCGATATCGCGCCCTTCCCGGCTTTCAGCTTCTCGGCCGAGTTCGGCGAATTGAGCACCGCCCTTTCCCGCATGGCCAACAGGATCCACGACCTGATGGAGCAGAAGGGCTTTCTACTGCGCGAGCTGCAGCATCGCGTGATGAACAGCCTGACGCTGCTGTCGAGCGTGCTCGACATGCAGGGCCGCAATGTCCGCAACACGGTCGCGCGCGAGCACCTTGCGCGCGCGCGCGACCGCGTCGTCGCCATGGCGACCGTCTATCGCTACCTCTATCAGACGAATACGCCGGACGAGGTCGAGTTCAGCGGGTTCCTGCAGGTGATCTGCGCCGAGAGCCAGAACGCCTATGCGGGCGTGTTCAAGCCGATCATTGCGGTGGATGCGGACCGGCTCGAACTGTCCGGCTCGCACGCGATCTCGCTGGCGATGCTGACGCACGAGCTGATCACCAACGCGCTCAAGCACGCCTATCCGGAAGGACGGCCGGGGCCGATCGACGTCATCCTCAAGCGCGATCAGGAGACCATCGAGCTGCGCGTCGCCGACCAGGGGCGCGGCATTGCGGAGGATTTCCAGATCGACCAGTCGAGCTCCCTCGGGATGCGGGTAATCGCCTCGACGGTGCGTCAGCTCCGCGGCACGCTCGAGATCAAGCGGCGGGACCCCGGGACCGAATTCGTGATCCGCATCCCGGCCAGCGTGCTGCAGCCGAAGTGAGCCCGGATCAAGTCCGGGCGAGGCTTTTCGGGATCATGCCCTACGCCGCCGCGAGCTCCTTGTCCTTGGCCTCGGCGCGCTTGAGCGCCGGACGCTCGGCCAGCCGGGCCGTATAAGCAGTGAACTCCGGCTGCTCGGGCAGCAGCTTGAACAGCATGCCCCAGCGCAGGCCCGAGCCGATCACCACGTCGGCGGCCGTGAACTGCTCGCCCATGAGATACGGCCCCTTGGCCACGGCCTTGGTGAGCACGTCCAGCACCACGTCGTACTCGCCGTAGCCGAGCGCGCCGCGCGGCGCCGCCTCCTTGCGCGGATAGGCGCGGTCCATGATGGCCGGCTCGATACAGCTCGGGCCGAAGAAAAGCCATTTGAAATAGACGCCGCGCCGCGGGTCGCCGACCGGAATGCCGAGCTTGCGCTGGGGGAATTCGTCGGCCAGATAGGCACAGATGGCGGCCGCTTCGGTGATCACCACGTCGCCATGCTTGAGCGCCGGCACCTTGCCCATGGGGTTGATGGCGAGATAGTCCGGCGCGTGCTGTTCGCCGCGCTTCATGCTCAACAGGTGGATCTCATAAGGCTCCCCCACCTCCTCCAGCATCCAATGCACGATCGACGAGCGCGACGGCGCGACATGGTAGAGCGTGAGCTTGGCCATGCAGGCTCCTGTTGCTGATGCGCTGCGGTGTATCGCCGGATCATGGCCGTTGTGCGAACCGCCGCGCAAGCTGCGCCGCGCCCAGCCGCAACCTGTGCGCCTGCACGGTTCAGACGACTTTGCCAACGCGCTGTGGCGTCACGGCAATAGCTTCGCGCCCGACTTCATGTCATCCTGGCCTCGCGTAGGCTGGGTTCGGGGGAACAGGCATGAACGCGCGGGTTCTGTTCCTGGCGGCTCTTTGCGTCGCGTCGACGCCCGCCCGCGCCATCGAAGGATCGACCGTCGCCGGCCCGATCGGGGGAACCGACATTCGCTCGGCCCAGCTTCCGCCGCCAGGATTGTATGGCGGCCTCGCCGCCCTGTGGGCGGAAGCGTACGATTTCCTCGGCCCGGACGGCAGCACGACGATCCCGGCGCTCAGCGAAGCCCATCTGCAGCGCTACCGCGCCGGAGCCTTTCTCGTCTGGGTTCCGGATTTTCAGCTCGCCGGCGGCTCGTTCGGCCTGTTCGGTCTCGTACCCGGCGGCATCGAATGCGGTCGCCTGTTCGCCCTCACGCCAAACAGATGCATTTCCGGCTTCGGTGATCCCTATTTGGAAGTCGCCTGGTCGCGTTACTTCGGCACGCCACGACCGTCACGCTATCCCGACGCATTTCCGGTACTCGAAGGGCTCACGCTCGCCTTCGGCTTCGGCGTGGTGTTTCCGGCCGGACGCTACGATCCGTTGGTGGCGAACCTCCAGGGGCCGACCATTGGCAACAACATCTGGGATTTCGCCCCGAACGTTGCCTTCACCTACGTGACGAAGCCGATCATTGCCGACGGCACGGAGATCAGCGCCAAGCTGTTCTGGAACAATTATCTCGTCAACCCGGCAACGCAGTTCCAGACCGGCACGGTTGTCAACCTCGACTTCGGGGTGTCGGAAAAGATCGGCCGGTTCCAGATCGGCGTGGGCGGCTTCTATGCGTTCCAGGCCGAGGACGACAAGCTATTCGGCGTGCCCGTCCCGCCCAACGGACACCGCGCCGAGGCGATGCAGATTGGGCCCCTCATCGCCTACGACATGCCCGAGCACCTTGCCGTGATGAAGTTCAAGTGGCTCGAAAGCACCATTGCGGTGAATACCGTGAAGGCGCACGGCTTCGTCGTCACGTTGGCCAAGAAACTGTGGTGATCCGGCGCGTCCCGAAACGCCGGAACGCGGCCTGCCGGCTGTCGATCGCGAGCTTGCGGAAGACTGCAGCGATTTGGCGGATTTCGCGTGACCTATTTCCCGGGTAGGCTGGACCATCTTCGATTCGGTGTGGTCATGCGACTGCCCATCCTGATCCTGGCGTCGGTCGCCTCCGTCACCGAGGCCGCCGGGACGGAGTCTACGCCGGTCGAGCGTCTCGTCGCCCGCGAGATCCATGAGATTCTGCCGGCGGACGGGATCGGCGGTGCCGCAGTGGCGGTGCGGATCGGGGGCCGCACACTGTTCTTGAATTACCGCGCGGCCGACACCGCGCAGGGACGGCCGATCACGTCGGATTCGCTGTTCAACATCGCCTCGCTGCGCAAGCTGTTCGAAGCCACACTGCTGGCCCAGGCGGTGCAACAGGGCGAGCTGACGCTCGACGATCCGGTTGCGCGCCACGTGGTCGAGCTGCAGCACGCCGGCTACATGCGTGACGCAACGGTTGGGCAGCTCGCCGCCCACACGTCCGGCCTGTCGCTGCCGCAGGATTACGACCCCTGGCCGGACTGGGGCTATACGCTGCCGGAGTTTGTCCGCACACTGCAGGCTTGGACGCCGGACAGGAGTCTTTCGCCCGGCCAGGAGCACGTCTATACCCATGCAGGTTTTGTGCTGCTGCAGCTGGTGCTGGAGCGACGCTTCGCCATGCCGATCGCGGAGCTGATGCAGCAGCGGCTGCTGCGGCCGCTCGGCCTGTCATCCACCGTGGTGCCGGCGGCTGGCGCATACGGGCGTGCGGCCCTCGCGCCGGACCTGATGCAGCGCACCGTGCAAGGCTATTCGCCCAAAGGCGCGCCGATCGGAGCGCCGGGCGATCAGCAGACCTACTACGACTTTCCCGGCACCGGGCAGATGTTTTCCACGCCGCGCGACCTCGCCGTGTTCCTGGCCGCGCACCTGGGCGAGCTGCCGGGACATGAGGCGCTGCAGCTGGCAATGAAAGCGACGCAGCAGACCCAAGTGTTCTACGGCCCGCGCAACGCCCAGGCGCTCGCCTGGGAGGTTAATTACAATTTCGCTCCGCCCATCATCGAGAAGAATGCCGGCCTCAACAACACGTCGGGCTATATCGGCATGCTGCCGGACCACAAGCTGGGCATCGTCATCCTGGCCAACCGCGGCAGCCAGCACGCCGCCGAGATGGGCCGCCGCGTCCTGCCTGAGCTCGCCCGGGCGGTAACGGCGTCGCAACGACCATTGCTTATTCCGCCACCATCGAGCGGCGGCGACGCGCAACCGTCAACGCCAGCGGCTCCGCAACGGTTGAATGAACCAGTTTTGCCATGATGCGTTGATATGAACCAGCACGGCAGGGCGCGAGGCGGGTGACCGGCGGCCACGGTGTCACGGCCTCCATGCAGCACAGGAGGCCCGTGATGGCACGTTCACACCTGATTTCTGGCGCAACCGAGACCCAGGTTCCGCTCGCGGTCCGCAAGATCGGCCTCGCCGATCTCAAGGACGCGCTGGCGCGCGGCGTCGATGATTTCATGGCCATGCCGAGCCATGCCGGGTTTCTCTGTCTGATCTACCCCGTCATCGCCCTCGTACTGGCGCGACTGGCTCTGGGCTATGACGTGCTGCCGATGCTGTTCCCGCTGGCGGCCGGGTTCGCCCTGCTCGGTCCGCTCGCCGCCATCGGCCTCTATGAGCTCAGCCGGCAGCGCGAACAGGGCCGCGAGGTGTCGTGGAAGGACGCGTTCGACGTGTTCCGGTCGCCCTCGTTCGGCCCCATCGCGGCGCTCGGCGTCCTGCTCCTGATCATTTTCTTCGTGTGGCTGGCAGTGGCGCAGACCATCTATGTTGCGACGTTCGGCTATACGCCGGCCGCGTCCATTCCGGATTTCCTCACCCGCGTCTTCACCACCCGCGAAGGCTGGACACTGATCCTCTTGGGCAACGGCATCGGCTTCCTGTTCGCCGTGCTGGCGCTCACCGTCAGCGTGGTGTCGTTCCCGCTGCTGCTCGACCGCGACGTCGGCGCGGCCGCGGCGATGCTCACGTCGGTACGCGCCGTGCTCGCCAATCCGGTGCCGATGGCGGTGTGGGGCCTGATCGTGGCCGGTCTCCTGGTCCTCGGCTCGCTGCCCTTCTTCCTCGGCCTCACCGTCGTGCTGCCGATCCTCGGCCATGCGACCTGGCACCTGTACCGCAAGGTGGTGCCATAGCAGTGTAGATGCCCCGCCCCCGGCGCGCGACGGCGAGCGCCGGCCGCGGGGCCTTTGCGGTCGTGCGAGCCGCAGCGGTGGTTGCGCGGCAAACCGCACCTTTCGCATAAATTTTTATCGGCTCGGGCAAGCGCGGCACAACCGCGCCGGAAAAAACCGCGCATCCCCGCGGCGTGTTTACCGAAGCGTAATCGGCAAGGCGTGTGATCGGGCGGCAGGAGCCAGGAAGGCGTTCGCCATGCACGCGCCCCTCTCACGCGACATCTCAGGCCTGCTGAGCTCGCTCCGCGTGCTGATCGTGGAGGACAATTCCTTCACGCGCAAAGTCAGCCGCGGCCAGCTGGCGCATCTCGGCGTCAAGACGATCTACGAGGCCGTCGACGGCGCCGACGGCCTGGACGCCATCCGCAAATATGCTCCCGACCTGGTCATCGTCGATTGGGATCTGCCGGTGGTGACCGGCGCCGAGCTAGTGCGCATGGTGCGGTCGCCGCACACGTTCCCGCTGCCCGACATTCCCATCATCGTGCTCACGTGTCACGGCGAGCGCTGGCGGGTGATCGAGGCGCAGCGCTGCGGCGCCAACGAGTTTCTGGTCAAGCCAGCCTCGGCCCAGGCCGTCCTCGACCGCATCGTGGCGATCTTCATGAATCCGCGCCCGATGGTGCACCTGCCCAACTATTATGGACCGCAGCCGCGCGGCGCCTTCATGCAGTACCTGCGCCACTGCGCCCGGCATCAGGATGTGCGGCAGGGCGCGCCGCCATCGCCGCCAGCCGTCCAGGCCGTGGCGCCGGCGCCGGCTTAAGCTTCATTCGGCCGGCGGCGGCGGCGCGCCGCGGTGACTATAGACATCGGCCCACGCCAGGGCCGTTGCAAACAGGCTGAATGCAACGACGATTCCAACGATGACGAACACGGTTTCGATCGGCATGACCTCGCCCTCAGGTTGCGGGCAAAGGCTAGCGGCGGCACCGCCCGGCGCCTTGACCTCAATCAATCGGGGTGATGGAGGCCGGGAATGGCGCGCGCTCAGCTTACCTTGCGCGTCAGCGGATATTCGGCGCTGTCGTAAAGCTTGCGGATGGCGTCGCCGTCGAAACGCTCTTCGTCCACTTCGAGCACGGTCCCGAGCAGCAGGACAGACGGCATTTCTTCGATCGCGAACCGGATCGCTTCCGCCGCCGTATCGAAGCGGCGATAGCCGGCTGGGCGATTACCCTTCTTGCTCCGGCTGGGAAACAGCTCTGCCGGCGCTTGATAGTCGAAGCTGGCCATGCGGTATTTAAGCACAGCCGGGGCGGGAAAGCGAGCCAACCCAGGCCGCAGGCGCTGCGGCAAAGCCGCGGTCCGGTCAAACCCCGCACGCCGGTACCGCTCTTGTCCCGCGGCGCGCCGCTGCTAACGTGCGGCAAACAGGAACACGTTCGGGAGGAACCGCATGCTGCGACCGCGCTGCTGGCCGCCGATCACGGCGATCCTGGGCCTGCTCGTGCTCACCGCGGCGGCTGCGGCGCAGCAGCCGCCGGTGAAAATCCGCGCCGGCTGGGTCAGCACGCCGGCGTCCCTCATCCCGCTCATTTTCGCCAAGCCTGGCCTGGCCAGGCACCGGGACAAATCCTACACGTTCGAACCGATCTACTACGCCGCCTCGCCACTGCAGATCACGGCGCTCACCAACAATGAGCTCGACATCGCGGCGCTCGGCTATTCGAGCTTTCCGCTGGCGGTGCAGAATGCCGGCCTCACCGACCTGCGCATTCTCGCCGACGAGATTCAGGACGGCGTGCCCGGCCACTACGCAACGCCCTATTGGGTGCGCAAGGATTCCGGCATCAATCGCATCGAGGATCTCAAGGGCAAGGTGGTGGCGACGAACGGGTTGGGCAGCGGCGTCGACCTGATCATGCGCTCGGCGCTGCGCCAGCACGGCCTCGAGGACAAGCGCGACTTCACTGTGATCGAGGCGCCGTTTCCCACCCAGAAGGCGGTGCTCAAGGACCGCAAGGCCGACCTGATCGTAACTGCCCTGCCGTTTTCCTACGATCCCGAAGTCATCGACATGGCCAGGATCCTGTTCGACTCGCGCAGCGGCTTCGGCGACGTTGCCCTGTCATTCTGGACCGCGCGCAAGCCGTTCGTCGAGAAACACCGCGCCGCGCTGGTCGATCTCCTGGAGGACTACGTGATCGCGCTGCGCTGGTATCTCGACCCGGCGAACCACAAGGAGGCAGCGCAGATCACGGCCAGTTTCCTGAAGCGCCCGCCGGCATCGTTCGAAGGTTGGCTCTTCACCAACCGCGACTTCTACCGCGACCGCAACGGCCTGCCCAACCTCAAGGCGCTGCAGGCCAACATCGACAAGGTGAGAGATCTCGGCTTCATCAAGGGCCCCCTCGAGGTTGCACCCTTCGCCGAACTCGGCCTCATCGAGGAGGCGGTGAAGCGATTGCATTAACGCCAGCGGGCCCGCCCCGTTGCCGGCGGGCCCGCGTCAATCGGCAAAGTCCTGAAGGCTCAGGCGCACGGCTCAGCGATTGCCGCCGCCCCCGCCGCCACCAGCGCCACCTCCCCCACCACCGCCGGCTCCGCCACCAGCGCTACCGCCGGCACCGCCGCCCATGCCGCCGCCGCCCATGCTGCCGCCGCCGGCACCGCCGCCCATGCCGCCGCCGCCGGGGCTGCCCATGCCGGATGGCGCACCGCCGCCACCGCCGCCACCGCTGCCGCTCGTGGCACCGCGGCCGCCGAAGCCGGTGGTGCCGCTGCGACCGCCGCCAGTGCCGCCGCGGAATTCACGGCCCTCCGTGCCCCCGCGGAACTCGCCCGTCGTGCCGCGCCCATCGCGGAACCCGCGACCCTCGCGCAACCCGCGCCCGTCACGGAAATCACGTCCTTGACGGAAATCGCGCCGCTCGCGGAAATCACGCCCTTCGCGGAAGCGGAAATCACGCCGGTCGCGGAAACCGCCGAAGCGCCAGCCGTGCCAGCCCACAGGGCCGCCCCAGCCGAAGCCGACGCGCCAGCGGTACCCGCACCAGTACCAGCCCGGCCCGTGCCAGCCGTCGTCGTAAAAGCAGTAGCGCCGCCCGCGCCAGACAAATTGCACATTGTCGATGACGGCGAGATCGTCGATAGCAGCGCGCATTGCATCCGGTGTACCCACGGCCGCACTCGCCGGTCCGCCAGCAATCGCGCCCGCGCCCACGGCGAGCGCCGTGATCATGGCAAGTTTCAATCTGTTCATCTGTCCTCTCCAAGAAGGTGGCCCTGAGAGCAACGCCGGTTGAGGCCGTTTCGTTCAGCCGAACGCGAAAAGCCGCAGGAGCAACGCAATTGCGGCGCCTGCCTTTGCGGCAGTGCGGCACGACTCCGCTCTGTCGGTCTGGCGACAGTCACGTCCCAGCGGCGCGATGCCCATCGGCCGCTGCGGCCCGCTCGGGATCATCGACCGTGACGTCATGGGCGAAGATCCAGTCGCGGCTGAGGGGCGGCGGCGCAGGATTTTTCCGATTGTTCTGAAACTGCTGCCGCGCCTGGAGCTGCACGGCGCGCGCGCGGGGAAGCCGCTCCCGTTCGTACAACTGCAGGCCGCGCTCGAGATCGTCGCGATGGCGTGCCAGGTTGCGCGCCACCGCGAACGCATCCTCGAGCGCCATGGCAGCGCCCTGCGCCAGGGTCGGCATCATCGGATGCGCAGCGTCGCCCAGGAGCGCGACACGGCCCTGCGTCCAGTACGGCAGCGGATCGCGATCGCGGATGCCCCATTTGAAGCACTGCTCGACGTGGCCGAGCATGGTCAGCAAGGCATCGTTCCATCCGGCAAAACCGGCCAGGAGCTCGGCGACGCTGCTGGGCACGACCCACGACTCGTCGACCCATTGCTCCGACACGTGACCGGCGAAGATGTTGTAGGTCTCGCCGCGGCGGATCGGATAGCAGATCACGTGCCCCTCCGGCCCGATCCAGCCGACATACTCGTCGCGGCCGATGGCGACGTCGTTCACGCGGGTCGGCACGCAGGCGATCGGCACCAGGCAGCGCCACGCCATCTGCTGGGTGTAGCGCGCCGGCTGCGGCCCAAGCAGGCATTCGCGCGCCACCGAGTTGATGCCATCGGCGCCGATGATCACGTCCGCTTCGATGGTGGAGCCGTCCGCAAAGGTGGCGACCGCCTGTCCGCCGCGCGTGGCGACGCCGATGCACTGGGCCGCGAGGCGAACGGCGTTGTTGGCAAGCTTTCCGCACAGGAGCCGGTGCAGGTCGGCGCGATGCACCGTGAGATAGGGTGCGCCGAATTGCGCCGCGGCGACGGCTTTGAGCGGCTCCCGAAAGCGCAAGGTGCCGGTGTCCCAGGCGAGCGACAAGATGTTCACCGGCTCGCAGGCGCGCCGCTTGAGCGCATCCTCGAGCCCGAGTGCGCGCAGCACCTTGACGGCGTTGGGTCCGAGCTGCAGCCCGGCCCCGACCTCGCCGAGCTCGGCGGCGCGTTCATGCACCACCACGTCGAAGCTTTGGGCGCGCAGCGCTGCGGCCGCCGTCAGCCCGCCGATGCCGGCCCCGATCACCGCCACGCGCGCCGTTCGCGCCATCCTGACTCCTGTCGCAACGGTGCGGCTATGATACTGTCCGGTCGCGGCGTGGGAAGCGCAGGGAATGGATGGCGCATGCGCAGAACTTGCAATCTGCTGCACGTCCTCGGGGTCGCCGCCATGGCGCTGTGCCCCACCCTGGCGCGCGCCGAGTTTCCCGAGCGGACGGTCAGGATCGTGGTGCCGTTCGAGGCCGGCGGCACCGTCGACGCGGTCGCCCGCGCGCTCGCCAATCGCCTGAACGCCAGGTGGAACGTGCCGGTGATCGTCGAGAACCGTCCGGGCGCCGGCAACACGATCGGCGCCGCCGCGGTCGCCAAGGCGGAGCCGGACGGCTACACGCTGCTGTTCGCCAACACCAGCGTCTCGGTCAATCCCAGCCTGTTCAAGACGCTCCCCTACGACACGCTGCGCGACCTCAGCCCGGTGGTCTATCTCTCGCCCTCGCCCAACATCCTGCTGGTGCAGAAGACGCTCGGCATCGGCGCGTTGCCGGACCTGGTCGCCCTGGCGCAGGCGCGTCGCGGCAATCCGCTGAGCTACGCATCGGTCGGGCGCGGCAGCGCCCATCATTTCTGCATGGAGCTCCTGAAGAGCGAAGCCGGAATCGAGCTCCTGCACGTGCCCTATCGCGGCGTCGCCCCGGCGGTGCTGGCGGTGACGCGGGGCGAGGTCGACCTCTACTGCAGCGACATTCCCGGCGCCATCAACCTGCTGCGCGGCGACAAGGTGGCGGCGCTCGGCATCACCAGCCGCACCCGCTCGCCGGCGCTGCCCGACATTCCGCCGCTCGCCGAGCAGGGCCTGCCCAACTACGCGGCGACCGGCTATGTCGGCATCATGGTGACTGGGAATACGCCGCGCGACATCGTCGACAGGCTCAATGCCGCCATCAACGACGTGGTGCGCGAGCCGGATTTCGCCAAGACTTTTGCAGCCTTCGGCTACGAGATGGTGGGCGGCAGCGTCGAAGATTTTTCCAGCTTTCTCGAGCAGGACATCGAGCGCTACCGGCGGCTGACGCAAGCCGCCGGCATCGCGCCCGAATAGGGAGGAGAGGAATGACCCGGACGGGACTCGCTTTGCTGGCCGCCCTGGCGGCGGCCACCACGTCGGCCGCCGCGCAGGTGCCGGAAATCCGCCTCGCCCGCCAGTTTTCCATGGGCTACCTGCAGTTCAACGTCATGGAGCACCAGCAACTCATCGAGAAGCATGCGCGCGCGCTCGGCATCCCGGAGGTGAAGGTCTCGTGGCACACGTTCAACGGCCCGAACGCCATGAACGATGCCCTGCTGTCGGACACGATCGACATTGCCGCCGGCGGCACGCCCGGCCTGCTGGTTCTGTGGGCGCGCACCAAGGGGACACCGCAAGAGGTGCGCGGCATCAGTGCCCTGAGCTCGCAGCCGTTCCTGATGAACACGCGCAACGCCGCCATCAAGACCGTGGCGGATTTCAAGGACACCGACCGGATCGCGCTGCCGGCGGTCAAGGTCTCGGTGCAGGCGATCACGCTGCAGATGGCCGCCGCCAAGGCCTTCGGCGCCGGCAACTACGGCAAGCTCGATCCGCTGACGGTGTCGATGTCGCCGCCCGATGCCACCATCGCGCTCATGAGCGGCGGCGGCGAGATCAACACGGTGTTCAGCGTGCCGCCGTTCCAGCACCAGCAACTGGAAAAGCCGGGCATCACCACCGTGCTCAATTCGTACGACGTGCTGGAAGGCCCGCACACATTCACGGTGGCGTGGACCTCGGCGCGCTTCCGCGACCGCAATCCGGCCCTCTACAAGGCGCTTTACGCTGCCCTGCAGGAGGCGACCGACATCGTCAACAAGGACAGGCGCGCGGCCGGCGCGCTGTGGATCAGCGACTCGAAGTCGAAACTGGCGCTGGATTTCGTCGATCGCGTGGTGTCGGGACCGCAGGTGCGCTGGACCATGGTGCCGGAGAACACCATGAAGTTCGCCCGTTTCATGGCGAGCACCGGCACGCTGCGCGCCGCGCCGGCGTCGTGGCGCGACTATTTCTTTCCTGAGATTCACGACGCCGACGGAAGCTGAGGTAGTATTGCACTGCAATAGGCGATTGTTGCGCTGCACCAGTTCGGCTATACTGGCCGGGCGCCGAGTCGCCGCTGCACGCCTGGAGCGGCGGTGGTCGTCGCGTCGCCCAGCGACAAGAGGTGTCGGGAGGCCGCCTTACGCCGCTGATTTCTCAGGGGCCGGGACAACACAGAGGCCACCATGTTCCGCCGCCTTGTCCGGCCATTGTTTGCGTTGCTCGTTGTGTCGCTGTTCGGTTTGTTGACGGCATCGTCCGGCTGGAGCCACGACAGCTGGATTTCGCGTGACGGCCATCGCAATGCCGCCGGCGAGTGGTGCTGCGGCGAAGGCGATTGCTTCGTCGTTCCCGGCGAGAGCGTGAACATCACGGCCGATGGCTATCGGCTGTTCGGCGTGGAGACGGTCCCGTTCCAGGAAGCGCAGCCGAGTCCCGATGGCGCCTATTGGCGCTGCCGCCGCAACGACGGATCGCGCCGCTGCTTCTTCGCGCCGCCGCAGAGCTATTGAGGAGAATCGGCCGCCGCCTACGGAAGCAACAACTGGAGAAAGACCGTGGTGCTTGCACCAAGCACGGCACCCGCAAATCCCCAAAACCCGGTTGCACTAAACCGCTGCGCGGCAGCAAACCGCGCGGAAGCGTGTTGATCAATCCGTCCGCGGCAATTCACGGATTTCCACTGTTCCGCCGGCCTCGAAGTGCGGATTGCCGGTCAGTAGAGATTTCGCCTGGTCGACGCTATTGGCGTTGACTCTGATGTAACCGGTCAGGTGCGCCGTCACCGAACCTGGCGCGCCACTCTTTCGAGCGCAGATGCCGTCGCCTATGGCGCTGCCGCCTTCGAAGAACCCACCCCGCTGCAGCTTTTCGATGTAAGGCCCCCAGGCATCGTCGCTGGAGATGGCGTCGTCGTGCATGAGAAGGATGTACTCGGCCATCCGATTGCCTCCTCATTCGAGCACTGCTGCTTGGTGTGCGAACATCCAACGCATTCTTTGCGGCCTTAGTTCCGGTAATCGTCGCAAGACTGAGCCGTCAATCCTGATCGGGGAATATGCCTCAGTAGACCCATTGTCGAAATCTGGGCTTAGGGTTCGTTCTCGTTCGCCCCTGCGTCCGCGGATTCAGCGCCGTAGCTCCGACGGTTGCTCCCAGAATCGACAGGCGATTCCGAACCTTGCCTCTCCAGGCTCGCCTCGCTCACGATGTCCTCTGCCGAAAGTTCGTCCGGCACGTACTTCGGCAATCTCGCGGCTGGGAAGATCGACAACAGCGAAATGCCCGCCACGATCAAGAACGACCCCCGCAACGCGCGGAGCCGGGCGTCCTCGTTAATCGCGACCGCCTCCTCCACCTGCTCCGGCGTCGCCGAGGTCGCACCGAGCACGCTCCTCAGCTTGTCATTCGTCACGAAGTCGACGTCGTCGAAAAGGACGTGAGTCTTGAGCTCGGGCGGCAGCGCGGACTGGCTGAAGGCCGAGGCGAGAAACACGCCCAACAGCCCGACCGCCACAACGCTGGCGAACGCCGCGCCCAGCGCGTTCGAGACGTTGTTCACCACTCCGCGCAACGCGCCTACGTCGCCGGCGAGTCGCTTGGGAGACGCGGACACGAGCACGTTGAACAGCAGCGTAAGCAGCGTGCCCTCACCGATGCCGACGAGGAGCAGGCCCAGAATGACCGCGACGGTGCTCCAGTCGTCGCCGACGGTGAAGGCGACCACCACCAGACCGATCGCAATCAGGACAAACGAGGCGATACCAAGACTGCGCGGCGCGAAGCGATCGTACAATCGCACCGAGAGAACGCCCGCTGCCGCGATTGCAACCGCGTAAGGGAGGATGGCCACCGCCGAGAACAGGGGCGTGCGGCCTTGGATAATCTGCACGTAGAGCGGGATAAGAAAACCCACCGCGAGGCCGAGGCTCCCGGCGACGAGAAACGCGATGACGGCGCTCCTCTCTTCCTTGCTGTCCAATACCTCCATCGCGAGCAGCGGCTGCTGCTTGGCGGCGACACGCCTGTTGGACCATGCGAAGAACGCTTGACCGAGCACGATCCCCAACAGGATGAACAGCGGCGCCGGCGACAACCGCAGC
>DATFWC010000201.1:0-4608 GCA_035259885.1 Xanthobacteraceae bacterium | reverse complement strand
CGATCAGTGCGTAGTCTTCGATGCGACACGCCATGCTGACATCACCGTGTAAAATCGATGACAACCTTGATGTCGTCCGGCCGGTCCTCGAGCGCCTCGCTCCAGCGCGCGAGCGGAACGCGGCGCGTGATCAGGGCCCCGAGCCACGCCTTGTCGGCCTGTGCCAGCGCCTGTGCCGCCATCTCGTTGCGCACGAGGATCGGCCCGTCCGCCGGCGGGGGCTCGGGCATGTCGTCGAGCCGGGCGGACCCCTTCACCCCCGGTGTCAGCGTGATGGCGCGCATGGCGATCCAGAATCCACGGCATTGATGGCAATCAAGCTTTTGTGGGGATACGCCAGCCGCCACAAAATGTTCCCCCATGTCGGCAATGTGATGCACGAACCTTTGCGGCGATTCACGAGTTGCGTCCATGGGCTGGAGGCTGACGCGTCCTCGGGCTGATGCATTTTCGCTGCGAAACCTGCTCCAGGGGTGGCCACTCAAAAGAGGTCGATCATGGAAGAAATCGGACGCAAGCGCTGGGCCATCGCCGAGGGTTATATCCCCTCCGAAAGCGCCGCTTCAGATCGCGCCCTGGTCTCGCACGAGACCGCGTGCATCCTCAATGCCGGCGAGCGCGCGGCGCACGTGAATGTGACGATCTTCTTCGCCGATCGCGAGCCGGTCGGCCCCTACCGCGTTGTCGTCCCGCCGCGGCGCACGTTTCACCTGCGGTTCAACGATCTCAAGGATCCCGAGCCGGTTCCGCTCGACACCGACTACTCCTCGGTGTTCGAATCCGACGTGCCGATCGTCGTGCAGCACACGCGGCTCGATTCTCGCCGCGCGGAGATCTCCTTGCTCTCCACCATTGCCTATTCGCAAAGCTGAATGCCCGAAGACAGAGCGAGTGAATGGCGACCGGACGGAGGGCCGGAATCTCTCCATTTGCCATTTGCCATTCGCCCGCTTCAGGGAACCGACCTCGGCCCCGTGCGTTCGTGGTCGAGAGCCGGGGCACGAGGAGACTCCATACATGCGTATCGCGCACATCGCCCCCCTCATGGAGAGCGTGCCACCCCGCCTGTATGGCGGTACCGAACGGATCGTGTCGTATCTGGTGGAGGAGATGGTTGCGCTGGGGCAAAGGGTCACCCTGTTCGCCAGCGGCGACTCCGTGACCACGGCCGAACTCGCTCCTTGCTCGGTCACGGCGCTGCGGCTCGATCCGTCGGTCCGCGACGTCATTCCGCACTACATGTTGATGCTCGATCAGGTGCGCGAGCGCATGGACGAGTTCGACATGATGCACTTCCACATCGATCACTTTCATTTTCCTTTGATGCGGCCGATCGCCGAGCGGACGCTGACCACGCTGCACGGGCGTCAGGACCTGCCGGATCTGCGCGGCCTCTATTTCGGCTTCCGCGATCTGCCGCTGGTGTCGATCTCCCAGGCGCAGCGGGCGCCCCTGGCGCACGCCAATTTCGTCGCCACCGTGCATCACGGCATTCCCGCCGGCCTGCATCGTCCCGTGCTGGCGCCGAGTGGAAACTATCTGGCGTTTCTCGGCCGAATTTCGCCGGAAAAACGCCCCGATCGCGCCATCCGGATCGCGCGCCGCTCAGGCATTCCGCTGAAGATCGCCGCCAAGGTCGACAAGGTGGACCAGGAGTATTTCGCGCGCGAGATCGAGCCGCTGCTGCGCGGACCCGGGGTCGAGTTCATAGGCGAGATCAACGAGTGGGAGAAGCAGGAGTTTTTGGGCGAGGCACTCGGCCTGCTGTTTCCTGTCGACTGGCCGGAGCCGTTCGGGCTGGTCATGATCGAAGCCATGGCATGCGGTACGCCGGTGCTGGCGTTCCGCTGCGGCTCGGTTCCGGAAGTCGTCGACGATGGCGTCACCGGTCACATTGTCGACACGGAAGAGGAGGCGGTGGCGGCCCTTCCAGGACTCCTGTCCTTGGACCGTGGCGCCGTGCGGCGGCGGTTCGAGGAGCGGTTCACCGCGACCCGCATGGCCAAGGACTACCTCAGGGTCTATCGCGGGCTGCGCCGGAGGGCTACAACCGTTGTCGAGAATCAGGATCGCGTAACAGTCCAACCGGAACTGCTCGGCGACGACGGCTTGAGAGCGCATGTTGACTGACGGCTCGCCGGCCCCCGCGGGGGCCGGCGCGATTCGAGAAGCCCCGTTCTACATTCCCGCCACCGGCCCGGCCGCCCGGCCGCGCCGGACGCTGAAGCACGGCGACAGCTTCATCGTCGTCGATGCGCACGGCGACATCGGCGCTTCGCCCGGCGGCCCGGACGGCCTGTTCCATGCCGATACGCGCTTCCTGTCGCGCTTCGAGATCCTGGTCAACGGCATGCAGTTGCTGCTGCTCGGGTCCAACCTGCGCGACGACAATGCCATTCTCAAGGTCGATCTCACCAATCCCGACATCTTCTTCGACAAGCGCCTGATCCTCGAGAAGGACACGCTGCACATCGACCGCACCATCTTCCTGTGGCGCGGGACGGCGTTTCAGCGGGTGGCGCTGCGCAACTATGGAGCGCGCGCCGTCAATCTGGCGCTGTCGCTGAGCTACGACAGCGACTTTGCCGACCTGTTCGAGGTGCGCGGCGCCCGCCGCGCCCGCCGCGGCGTCGCTGTGCGCAAGGTGACTGCGCCCGACGAGGTGACGTTCACCTATACGGGACTGGACCGTGTGGTGCGCACCACGGTCATTCATTTCGATCCCGCACCGCTCAGGATCGCCGAGACATCGGCGTCGTATCACCTGTCGCTGAACCCGGGTGAGACCACGGTGCTGTTCGTGGCGACGCAGTGCAATCCGCAGGGCGAAAAGCCCGCGCATTTCCTGGGCAGCCTGCATCAGGCGCGGCGCGACCTGCGCAACGCCGCCCGTGACCGCGCCGCCGTCCAGACCTCGAACCCGCTGTTCAACGAAGTCCTGTGCCGGTCGATGGCCGACCTGGCGATGCTGATCACCGACACGGAGCAGGGGCCTTACCCCTACGCCGGCATTCCCTGGTACTCGACGACGTTCGGGCGCGACGCGCTGATCACCGCGATGGAGATGCTGTGGGTCGACCCGCGCATCGCCCGCGGCGTGTTACGGCGGCTGGCGGCGCTGCAGGCCACGACGCGCGATCCGCAATCCGATGCCGAACCAGGAAAGATTCTGCACGAGATGCGCGCCGGCGAGATGGCGGCGCTTGGCGAGGTGCCGTTCCGCCTCTACTACGGCAGCGTCGACTCCACGCCGCTGTTTGTTCTCCTGGCCGGGCTCTATCTCCAGCAGACCGGCGATGTCGCTACCATCAAGGCATTGTGGCCGTCGATCGAAGCGGCGCTCGCCTGGATCGACAACTATGGCGATCCCGACCGCGACGGTTTCGTCGAATATGCGCGCCAGACCGAGCAGGGCCTCGCCAACCAGGGCTGGAAGGACTCCGTCGACTCCGTGTTCCACGCCGACGGCCGGCTTGCCGAGGGGCCGATCGCGCTCGCCGAGGTGCAGGCCTATGTGTTTCACGCCAAGCAGCTCGCCGCCCGCTGCTCGCGGCGTCTCGGCCACGCCGACCGCGCCCTGGCCCTGGAAGCCGAGGCGCACGCGCTGCAGGACAAATTCGAGCGCGCATTCTGGTGTCCGGAGATCGAGATGTACGCGATCGCGCTCGACGGCAGGAAGGAGCAATGCCGCGTGCGCACCTCCAATGCCGGCCAGGTTCTGTTCTCCGGCATTGCCCGGCCCGAGCGCGCCCGCCTGGTGACGCGTGCCCTGATGGGTCCGGATTTCTTCTCAGGCTGGGGCATTCGCACGGTGTCGCGGCGCGAGCCGCGCTACAATCCGATGTCGTATCACGACGGCTCGATCTGGCCTCACGACAACGCGCTGATCGCGCTCGGCTTTGCCCGCTACGGCGCCAAGTCGGCGATCGATCGCCTGTTCAAGGGCATGTTCGACACCGCCACCTATATGGATTTTCGCCGCCTGCCCGAGCTGTTCTGCGGGTTCCAGCGCGCGCCGGGCCGGGGGCCGACACTCTATCCGGTGGCCTGCTCGCCGCAGGCCTGGTCGGCGGCGACGCCGTTCTGCCTGCTGCAGGCCGCGCTCGGCCTCGAGCTCGATCCGGCCGTGCAGCAGATCCGATTGCGCAATCCGCGGCTGCCGTCCTTCATGGACGATGTCATCCTGCGCAACCTCAAGGTCGATGGCGCCAGCGCCGACATCGCGGTCCACGGCCGCGGCAGCAACGTGTCGCTGCGCGTCCTGCACAAGCAGGGCGACGTCGAGGTGTCGATCGTCTATTCGGAATAGTGGCGCGGCGCACTATCGTGGCAGCGAACCCGGCGCGCTCCCTCTTCCCCTTGGGGTGTACAGACCGGGGACATCGAGGACAGTCCTGGCGACCCATTCGGAGACATCGAGGACAGTTGTCCAGCTGAGGCGGTTGGAGAGGTGGAGCAAGTGGCGCATCCTTGCATTAACTAAAAATGCGAGCGTTCCTGCGACAGCGCCGTTTCTTCCCAAGTCTCGCCCGACCTCCTATGATCCGCCCTGGCGCGCGCGGCGCGCGCATCGTCAAGGCGCCGGCCGCTGCCGCGCCGCATACAGGG
>DATFWC010000200.1:0-7422 GCA_035259885.1 Xanthobacteraceae bacterium | reverse complement strand
TGCGCCGACGTCAGCGCGGCGCAATCGCTGCCGATGACGAGGGTCGGGGCGTTCGCGCGCGCGAACGCGGCGTGCATCCGGGCGCCCAGGTCACCCTCGGGCTGCCGCGCGAGGATGAGCGAAAACCGCTGCGCAAGGTCCTGGAACAGGGGATCCCGCTCATCCGTCGCCCACAGGGTGACCGGGCCGAGCGCGGCCGCCACGGCAGTTTCCACCGTGCGGGCGACGAGGCGTGCGTGCAGGGTGGCGGCGCCTTGGCTGCCCAGCAGCATGGCGAGGCGCGTCTTCACCCGCCCGGGAATCGGCGCCTTGGCCAGGATGGCAGTCCCGACCGTATCAGCGCTCACGCGGGACGTAGCCATAGCGGCGCGCCAGAGTGGTGGGCTTTGCACCGAGATAGTAGGCGATCCTGAGCCGCCACATCAGCACGATGGTGCGCCACACGCCGTGCTGCTCCCAGCGCCGGCCCGACGTCGTTACCCTGTCGGCAAGGCAGAGCGGCCGCGAGACGCGCTTGAGCGCGCGCGACAGCGCGATGTCCTCCATCAGCGGAATGTCGGGAAAGGCTTCGGCCGCCATGAAGGCGTCGCGCCGCACGAACATGGCCTGGTCGCCGGTGGCGATTCCGGTCAGCCGCGAGCGCAGGTTGATGGCGGCCGCGATGATCGGCAGCCATCGGCTGCGGCCCATGATGGACAGGTCGAAGCGCCCCCAGCAACGGCCGGAGCGGGCAAGACTTTCGAGCACGCGTCGATCCGCCTCCGGCGGCAGCCGCGTGTCGGCATGCAGGAACAGCAGCACGTCGCCGCGGGCGCGCGTCGCGCCGGCATTCATCTGAGCGGCGCGCCCGCGCGGCGCCGCGATGACCGTGTCGGCATGCGGCCGGGCAAGGTCGCTCGTGGCGTCGCGGCTGCCGCCGTCCACCACGATGACCTCGGCCCCGCGCTGGCGCAATGGTCCGAGGGCCCGGAGCGCATCGACGATGAGCCCGGCCTCGTCCAGCACCGGCATGACGATCGAGAGTTTTGCTGCCAATTCGTTAAGCGGTCTTTTGCGGCCGGGCCGCCGCGATGGCGTGATCCGGCCCGCCCACTATACGCCGGAAATAGGACGCGTGGGCGGCCGACCCCGACGGCCAGCGCGCCAGGAAGCGGCGGACGAAAGTCGCAGTGTCGTAATGAACCGGCAGCGCGTCGATGCACACGCCGCGACGGACCGTGCCGTAAGCTGGTATGTGCGGGCAGGAGACGGCGGCGATGCGCGAGATGAGCCCGTATTGCGAGGCGAAAAAGTTCGGCATGCCGGCGGCGCCGTTGTTGATGACGGTCAGGTGCCCGCTCGGCAGCGCGAAATCGCGCAGGGCCGCCAGGCAGGTGTGGGTGGAGGCGAACACATCGATCGCCGCCCGCGCCCGGATATCGGCGAGCCATGCGCGGTTGGTCTCACGATCCAGCGCGCCGACGTCGAAGCGCCAGCCAGCGAGCGCGCCTGCGTCGCCATGCACGATGCCGACCCGCAGCGGCCCGACCCGTGCCACGAGGTGCATCGGCAGGCCGGCGAGGCGCGTGCGCGCGGCGGCGCCGGCGACCGCCTGAAGGTCGTGCAGGATGTCGTTGGAACGGCTGACGACGTCGTCGCCGACCGATTCCGGATAGGCGCACCCGCAGCCGGCCCCGACATCGCTGCTGCGTGCAATCTCGGTCTCCACGTTGCCGCGGATCGCCACGTGGCCTTGCACACGTCGCTCGACCTCGTCGAACCAGGTCGGCTCGGCATCGAACCAGTGGAAATCGCCGTTGAACACGATGGTGACGGGCGCGCGCTCGCGTGCGGCCAGCCGCTCCACCGCCTCCAGGGCAGCAAGATTGCCGTAGAGCCCGCCGACAACGTAGAGGATGTCCGTTGTGATCTCGGGCGGCCGATCGAACACCGAGGGGGGATAGCAATAGTCGGCCGGGCACAGCCGGCCCGCGGCCAGTGCAGACGCGGCCGGCGCCGGAACGCCAGGCGCAACCCCGGCCGTCACTCCGCCGCCTCCAGGGCGCCGCCGCAGCTGGAGCCTCGGCCAGCCGTGCAGCCGAAGCAATGGCCGGCGACGCGCACCGGATTGCCGGCGATCTCGTCGTCGGCGAGGTCGGCAAGATGCACACGCTTGCGCCCGGGGCGTTCGAGCGGCAGGTCGAGCATCTGGTTGAAATCGCAATCGTAGACGTAGCCGCGGTAGTCGACCGAGATCAGGCTGCGGCACATCACGCCGTCGAGGTTCTCGTCGCGATGGGCGGCGCGCAGCAGCGCCAGGTAGTCGTCGAACTGGCCCTTCGACAAGAGGATGGCGCCGAAGCGCTGGATCGGCATGTTGGCGAGCGTGAACAGGTTGTTGAACACGACCCCGTAAGTCTCCCCGAGCACTCGCTTGTAGTCGGCCTCGAGCTGGCCCTGCGCCGGCGGCAGCGACGGCCCTTGCGGATTGTAGACGAGGTTGAGCACGAGTCCGGCCTCGTTGCGGCCGTAGCCGAGCGCGTTGAGCCGTTTGAGCCCGCGGATCGAGCTCTCGAATACCCCGCTGCCGCGCTGGCGGTCGACATTTTCCAACAGATAGCAGGGCATTGACGCCACGATCTCGACCTGCTGGGCAGCCAGGAATTCGCCGAGGTTCTCCTGCCCTTCCACTTCGAGGATGGTCAGGTTGCAGCGGTCCATGACGCGCACGCCCATCTCGCGCGCGGCATTCACCAGGCGGCGGAAATTCGGGTTGAGTTCGGGCGCGCCGCCGGTGATGTCGAGCGTGGCGACGCGCCGGCGCGCCAGGAAAGCAAGCACGAGATCGACGGTCGCGCCGTCCATTTCCTCGGTGCGGTTGGGCCCGGCATTCACGTGGCAGTGGACGCAGGACTGGTTGCAGCGATAGCCCAGGTTGACCTGCAGCGTCTCCAGTTGCCGGCGACGGATCGCAGGGAACGGAATGGCTTGGAGCAGGGGCTTGGTGTCGCGCATGAAAGCGGGAATGGGCTGCGTGAAGGGTCGCGGCAAGGTGGCACGGCCGGAGCGGCGCGTCACCCCTGCATGGCGCCGCGTGACCGACAAATCGGCGTGAGATCGCGGAGTTATTACATTTTCTTATCGCCGGCGGGCGTGGCGAGCGCGCTCGCGCTGCCCAGCCCGAGCCGGCCGAAGCCCGGCAGCTTGATGGCCGGATGGCGCAGGTCGAGCCCCGCCACGAGGCTCATCAGATTGAGCTCGACGCCTTCGACCCAGCCAACCTTGAGGCCGAGCAGACCCCACAGGCTCGCCTCCACGCCGGTGCGGCTGTCGGTCAGGCCGACAAAGGGACCAGGGCGGAAATCCTTGCCGATGGCGGTGGGCGGCAGCGTGGCGCCGAGTTCGGGCACTGCGCGCAGCATGGCGGCGATGAACGTGTTGCTGTTGGGGCCGGGCCACACCCGGTAGTCGCCGGCCTTGGCGAAACTGTAGGCCTTGATGGCGGTTTCGATCTTGGGGATGAGCGCGGCGGCCTCCGGCCCGCTGACGTCAACGACCACCACGGGGCTGTCGCCAAACCAGCGCCCGTCCGGCGCCCAGCCATTGGTTCGCACCGGATTGCCCCAGCCGACCACGTCGTAGCGGCTCCAGGCGCGGGCGTTCTCGCGCTTGACCACGATCCAGCTGTGGGTGGCGAAAATGCCCTTCCAGCGGCCGGTGCGGGCCGACAAGACGATGACGCGCGCCGCCGGGTGGCTGTTCGCCGGCGGCAGGCTGCCGGTGCTCGACCAGTCGGCATCGTGCCAGCTGCGAGGGTGCTCGTCGAAGGCGCTGAGCGCGGCGCGGATCGCGAGGGGGAGCAGGAAGAGGGCGATGAAGGTGAGCACGATAGCCTTGACGCGAAGACGCATGGCGGTGAGGTAGGGTGGGTTTCCGACCGAACTGTGGCTTTCTCCACCGCCAATATATGAATTCCCGGTAACCGCAGCGACTTTGCCCCGTATGACCAATCCGGTCCTGGTTGAAGCCATCCGCGGCGCGCTTATCGAAAGCCGCCATCGCGGCGCGGTGGCGGTGGTCGATGCCGCCGGCGCAAGCCTTCTGGCCCTGGGCGACGTCGAGCGCCCCATCTACCCGCGCTCGGCCGTCAAGGCCCTGCAGGCCCTGGTGCTCATGGAGTCGGGCGCGGCGGCGCGGTACGATCTCGCCGACGAGGAGCTTGCCGTCGCCTGCGCCTCGCACAGCGGCGAGCCAGGGCATGTCGCGGCGGTCACACGCATGCTGGCGCGCGCCGGCCTCGACGGCGGCGCGCTCGAATGCGGCACCCACTGGCCGATCCACCAGCCTTCGGCCCAGGCGCTGGCGCGCTCCGGCGCCACCGCCTCGGCGCTCCACAACAATTGCTCCGGCAAGCACACCGGCTTCCTGTGCGCCGCCTGCGCCATGGGGGAGGCGCATCAGGGCTACGTCTCGCCGACGCACCCGGTGCAGCGCGCGGTGCACGCGACGCTCGAGGCGCTCACCGGATGCCGCCTCGGCGAGGACTGCCGCGCCATTGACAATTGCTCGGTACCAACCTGGGCCGTTCCGTTGCGCGGGCTGGCGCTTGCCTTTGCGCGCTTCGGCAGCGGGCAAGACCTGGCGCCCGGGCGTGCCAAGGCAGCAGCGCGCCTGCGCGCGGCCTGCGCGGCGGCGCCGTGGCACGTTGCCGGCACCGGGCGCTTCTGCACCGAGATCATGCAGCGCTTCGGCGCCCGCGTGTTCGTCAAGACCGGGGCCGAGGGCGTGTTCTGCTGCGCCTTGCCCGAGCAAGGGCTCGGGTTCGCGCTCAAGTGCGACGACGGCGCCGGCCGCGCCGCCGAGGTGGTGACGGCCGCCATGATCGCCCGCTTCCTGCCGCTCGACGGAGCGGAGCAAAGTTTTCTCGACGATTTTTTGCGGCTGACCTTGCGCAACTGGAAAGGCGTTGCGGTCGGCGCGCTGGCGCCGACCGTAGTGCTTGGTTAGAGCATTCTGGTTGGCTCGGCGTCGCCACATCGTCATGGCCGGCTTGACCAGGCAATCCATCGTATCGCGATCAAGTTCATGCTTATGGATGGATGCGCAGGTCGAGCCTGGTCGAGCCCGCGCATGACGACTGCCCTAATTTAATCAGCCACGATCCCGGTGGCGCGGATCATGCGCCCCCAGGTGTCGATCGAGTTGCGCAGGAAGTCGGGCGCCGCGTCGAGCGGGACGGCCGCCGGCTCGTAGCCCAGCGTGCGCAGCCGCTGGTCCACGTGCGGCTTGACCACCACGGCGTTCACGGCGGCGTTGAGCCGCGCGCAGATGTCGGTCGGGGTCTTTGCCGGCGCCAGCAGGCCGATCCAGCCGTGGATGGCGAGGTCGGGAAAGCCGACCTCGCTCAGCATTGGCACGTCGGGCAGGGCGACGGCGCGCTTGGCGCCGGTGACGGCAAGCACGCGCACGCTGCCTTGCTGCACCTGCGGCACCAGTTCGGCCACCGGCCCGGCCACGATATCGACGTGTCCGCCGAGCAGGGCATTGAGGGCGGGCGCGCCGCTCTGGAACGGCACCGCCACGCCTTGCGTGCGGGCGGCAATCTTGAAGACGTATTCGGCGACGATGCGCGCCGACGATCCGCCGAAGCCGAAGCTGAAGGCTTTGTCGTGGCCAAGCTTGAGGAACGCGGCCAGGTCGCGCGCCGGATGGTTTGTGCTCACCGCCAGCCCCTGGCTGTCGATGGCGGCGAATGCCACCGGCCGCAGATCCTCGGTGGCGTAGCCGGGGTTCTTGTAGAGCGTCTGGTTGATGGCAAAGCTGTTGCCGGTGAACAGGAACGTGGTGCCGTCCGGCGCCGCGGCGGCAACCGCCTTGGCGGCGATATTGGAGGCGGCGCCCGGGCGGTTCTCGATCACGATCTGGTAGCCGAACTGCTCCGACAGCTCCTGGGCGATGACGCGCGCAAACGTGTCGACGCCGCCGCCCGGCGCGAAACCGACCACGAACGAGATTTTTCGCACGGGAGAATCCGACGGCGACTGCGCCATGCCGGCGCCGCACGCGAGCTGCGCCGCGATCGCGAGACCGGCGGCGAGCGCGTGACGTCGTGGCATCGCGTCTCTCCGCATCGTGGCGGTCAGGTCGCCAGCAGCGCCGCCCTGGTGGCGGCGCGCACCGCCGGCCCGTGCAGCAGGGAGTAGTCGCGGGTCTGCGGTCCGCTCGGCGTGACCTTCAGGCTGGCAAACACCGGACCGGCTTCCGCCAGCACGGCGCCGACCTGCTGCTCAAAAACTTTCAGGTCGGAAAACGCGTGCGTGCTGCGATAGCCCGCCGACTGCGCAAAGCCGGGGAAATCGACGTGGCCGCGGTTGGGAATTGGATGTCCGCCGTTCGCCTCGTAGGTGCCGTTCTCGCACACGAAGTGAATGAGATTGCGCGGCGCCGCCTCGGCGATCGACACCAGGCTGCCGAGGTTCATCAGCAGGCTGCCGTCGCCGTCGATGACGATCACGCGCCGATCCGGCCGCCCCAGCGCCAGGCCGAGCGCGTGCGAGGAGGCCAGGCCCATGGCGCCATGCGCCAGGTAGTTGAGCGGGTGCGGCCGGATGGCGATCCAGTCGAAGGCCGAGGTATAGACCGGGACGATGATGTCCTGATCGGTGACGTGGCGCGCCAGCACCCTGAGGCAGTCATCGGCCTTCATCATGATGCGGTCGGCCTCCGTCCGATCAGCAGGACGACGGGACGCGACGCCGCATAGGCGTCGTCGATGGCCGGCCGGATCTTGCTCACGTCGGCGTCGTCCTCGATCTCGTGGTAGGCGATGCCCATGGCGTCGAGGATCGGCTCGACGATGCGCACGCCGTAGCGCTTCGATTCGCGCGGGCGCAGATCGGGTTCTTTCTCCAGCAGGCCGACCATCATGCAGATCGGCAGCGCGTATTCGACCGCGACACCGCGGATGGCGTTGATCGAGTCGAGCATGCCGGTCTGCTGGATGAGCAGGAGCGCTCGCTTGTTGCAATGGGCGAGGCCGGCGCAGATCCCGACGCCCTCGTCCTCCTTGCAGATGCGGATCAGCTTCGGGCTCCCGGCCTGGGCTAGCGGGCGCAGCAGGCCCTCGCTGGTGGTGATGTCCGGTACCGAGACGACGAACTCGATGTTGCTCGCAAGAATCTCGCGGATGATGCTGCTGCCGCGCAGTCCGCCGGCCTGCACGGCGGCAGATCCGTCATTCGCCCCGACACGTGCATGCATGTCTGTGCCTCGCCCAGCCCCTCAAGGCCTAGAGCTAGCACAGGCATCAGCGGAATTCATGGGGCCAAAGCGGCATGGGGGTCATTCGGCCAGTCCGCCGGATGGGTGCCGAGCGGCACCGACGGGCGCCGCCAGGCCGGCGGCGTTGCCGTCATGACGGCGGCATGGAGCACGGCGGTGAGC
>DATFWC010000199.1:0-25112 GCA_035259885.1 Xanthobacteraceae bacterium | reverse complement strand
CAGCGAGACGAACAGGCCGAACCGGCCGGGATGATTGCGCACGGTCTCGGCGCCGTACTCGTTGCAATAGCGCAGCATGCTGCGCGTACCCTCGACGTCCTCGAAGTTGATGCCGGGCTGCGACAACGACAGCACCGCGGTGGCGATCCCGTTCTTGTCCATCTGCTCCAGGGTGCGCGCCGGCGTCCATTGGCTCACCTCGGTCGAGCCTTCGCCGACGCCTTGCGCCAGCCGCTTCTCGATATACGCCGGCGGCAGCATGTGGTGGTGTACGTCGATGCGCTGTGTCGCCGGCGGCGTCTGCGCCACGGCCTCGGCGCGGAATCCGAGCGCGCCGGCTGCGCCTGCGGCTGCCGCACCGGCCAGAAAACCGCGCCGCGACACGCCACACAGGCAGCCGGCGCCGTGCATCAGAGAAGCCGTTGCGTTTTTGCCCATGAGAGTCTCCATCCGTCGGCGCACTATAGGCCCTACCGCCTATCCGTGCCTTGCGCCGCCTGCTCATGTGCCATGTGCAGCATGGCCAGCGCATCGCAGCCAGCGTGAATGAAGTGCGTCACCCCGGCCTGCTGCAGCTCCGGCTCGAGCTTTCCGGGCCGCCCGGTCAAATAAATGTGGCGCGCGCCTGCCGCCGTGAGCGCTTTTGCGGCTTGCGTCGCATCGTGCGCGTAGACGTCGTCCGACGAGCACAGGCAGGCGAGTGTCGCGCCGGACGCCTTGAAGGCCGCCGCCATGGCGTTGTGGTCGGCGAAACCATCGTTGGTCACCGCCGCGATGCCGCCGGCTTCGAAAAAATTCTTGGCGAAGGTCGCGCGCGCCCTAAACGCCGAAGGCTTTCCCAGATTGGCGAGAAAAATTTTCGGGCGCGCGCCGGTCGCCGCCAGCATGCGGTCGCCGGCGTCGCGCAGCCGCTCGAACGGCTCGGCGAGGCGCATCGGCCGCAACGGTGCGAAGGTGAATGCAGCCGTGGCCGGGGAGGGATCCGGCACCGGCGCGACGTCGAGCACCAACACCGGTGCCTCCGCGATGTCGGGGAATTCGCTGGTGCCGGTCAGCGGTTCTCTCCGGTGCGCGATCCGCTGCTCGCGCGCGGCGCGCACCTGCGCCACCTTGTCCTGGATCAGGCCGCTGGCCAGCGCGGCGGCGGCGCCGCCCGCCGCCTCGATCTCCTGGAACAGGGTCCACGCGGCGCCGCAGAGTTTTGTCGTCAGATCCTCGATCGCGCTGGCGCCGGCCGCCGGGTCGCTCACCCTGGCGAGGTTCGACTCCTCCAGAAGCACGAGCTGCGTGTTGCGCGCCAGGCGCCGCGCGAAGCGGTCCGGCAGTCCCAGCGCCGCCGTGAACGGCAGAACCGTGACGCTGTCGGCGCCGCCGAGGCCAGCGGCGAACACCGCCATGGTGGCGCGCAGCATGTTCACCCACGGGTCGCGCCGCGTCATCATCCGCCATGCGGTCTCGGCCGCGATGAAGGCGCGGCTGGGCGCAAGGCCGCACGCGTCCTCCACCCGCGCCCACAATTTGCGCAGCGCCCGCAGCTTGGACATGGTCAAAAACTGGTCGGCATCGGCGGCGAGGCGGAAGAAGATCAGGCGCCGCGCCTCGTCGAGCGGAATTGTTTCCCGCTCGAACGCGCGCAGATAGGCGACCGCGGCGGCGAGCGCGTAGGCGAGTTCCTGCGCCTCCGAGCCGCCCGCCGCATGCACCGGCCGCGCGTCCGCCGCCGCGAACGGGCCGCGAAAGCCTTGATGGCGTAAGGCGCCGACGAGGCCGGAAAAGTGCTGCGTCTGATCGTCCCACGCCGTCGCGCTGGCGCCGCGCACGACAATCGCGCCGAGCGGATCGAGGCCGAAGCGGATGTCGGTGGCTGCCGGCGCGATGCCGCGCGCCTGGACCGCGGACACCATGCCGTTGACCGCAGCGTCGGCCTGCGGACCAAGATCGAGCTCGATGGCCGCGGCGTCGAGCAAGACGCCGTCGAGCACACGGGCGACGTCGGATGCCGCGATGCCGTAGCCATGCGCCCCGACGGCGCCAGCGAATACGAGCGTCAAGCCCGTCGCCCCGTTCTCCAAATCGTGCAGGGCCTCGGCATTGGCGGCGCTCGCGTCGGGATGATCGACGCGCTGCATCACCTGCCAGGCGGTTCCCGGCGCTCGCGCCAGCAGCGGCTTGGCGTTCGCATCGTGGCCATACAGCGGCTCGATCGGAATCCCGTCGTAGGTTTTCGCCGTGAGCGTCTCGACCGGTTTGCCCTTGAGTGCGGTATTGACCAGCTTCAGCCAGTCCTCGCGCCGGGTCGGTGGAAACTCGGCCGCCAAGGAGAAATCGTCATCCGTCATGCCGGCAAAATGCCATGCCGTTGCTCACGATCACAGGGCTTCGCGGGAAAATTCCGGCGTTTGCCGCGCCTTTATTCAGTCACCGCGGCGGCAGGCGCTCGATCCCACTCGCGTCCACGCGCGCCAGCGCGTCGCGCACGCGCAGCCCGGCGATGACGCGGTCGGGCGCGATCTCGGCGAGCGGCACCAGCACGAAGGCGCGGTCGAACAGGCGCGGATGGGGCAGGGTGAGCCCGGCCTCATCCAGCCGCACGTCGTCATAGGCGATGATGTCGATATCGACCGGCCGCGGCCCCCAGCGCCGCTCCGACGACCGGTCGCGTCCGAGCGTGTGCTCCACCTGCAGCACGTGCGCGAGCAGCGCGTGCGGTGACAGTTCGGTCGCCACCACCAGGCAGAGATTGACGAACGGCGCCTGGTCTTCGACGCCCCATGGCGGCGTGCGGTAGTCGGACGAGCGGGCGATGAGCCGCGCCGCCGCGCCGTCGCAGACCAGGCCCACCGCTCGGTCGAGGGTCGCCCGCGCGTCGCCCACATTGCCGCCGAGCGCGAGCACCGCGTCAGCCATGGCGCGAGCGAAAGATCTCGACGCCCACGTCGCGGAACGTCGCCGCGATCGGAGCGTGCGGCTTGTGCACCGTCACGCGCACGCTGCGGATGCGCGGGAATTGCCTGAGCAGAGCGTCGGCGACCGCGCCGGCGGCGGCTTCGACCAGCCGGTAGGGCCGGGCGCAGAACGCCTCGGCCGCCGCCTTGACGATCAGGTCGTAGGAGACCGTGTCGGCCACCTTGTCGGAGTGGCCCGCCTCGGTAAGGTCGATGTCGGCCGCGAGATCGAGCGCGAACGACTGGCCCACCTTGGCCTCGTGCGGCATCACGCCGTGATAGGCGTGCAGCGCCAGTCCGGTCACGAAGATGCGGTCGTTCACGACGCGCTCCCGATCGCCGCCGTGACGCGCAGCGCCTGCACGGTCTCGGCGACGTCGTGGACGCGCACGATCGTCGCCCCGTTACGCACAGCCACGAGATGTGCCGCGATCGAGCCGCCGAGTCGATGGTCGGGCGACGACGGCACCACCGTGTTGATGAAGCGCTTGCGCGACGCGCCGACCAGGAGCGGCAGGCCGAAGCTCTTGAACGACTCCAGCCGTGCAATCACCGCCATGCTCTGCTCCGGCGTCTTGCCAAAGCCGACGCCGGGATCGAGCACGACATGATCGCGCGGAATGCCGGCGCGCGCCGCGATGTCGAGCGAGCGGGCGAAGAACGCCGTCACGTCCGCCACGATGTCGATCGCCGGATCGGCAGCTTCGCGGTTGTGCATGACGATGACCGGCACACGGTGCTCCGCCACCACGCGCGCCATGTCGGGATCGCGCTGCAGCCCCCACACGTCATTGACGATGGCTGCACCTTGTCCGAGTGCCCAGGCGGTGACCTCGGCCTTGATCGTGTCGATCGAGACCGGCACGCCCAGAGCGACGGCCGCGGGCAGCACTGGCGCCAGCCGGTCGAGCTCGTCCTCGAGGGATACCGGCACGGCGCCGCCATACGGCCTGGTGGATTCCGCCCCGATGTCGAGGATGTCGGCGCCGTCCGCCGCCAGCCGGTGCGCCTGCGCCATTGCGGCTGCGGGATCGATGAAGCGCCCGCCGTCGGAGAACGAGTCCGGCGTCACGTTGAGGACGCCCATCACGATCGGCCGGCCCAGGGCGAGCAGCCGGTGCAACGGATGCAGCGCCGGGTCGGCGAGGCGATCGGAAACGGCGGGCGAACTCATGCGGCTGGCTTGGCGCAAGCCACCGCAATGGTCAAGCATCGAACGGATGGCTACTTGTAGCTGATCTTGGGCGGGAGTTTTTTGGCGTGCTCGATCCAGCGCTGTACTGCTTTCTCGGACGGCAGGAACTGCACCAGCTTGCGCTTCTCGTTGGCCTTGGCCATGGCTTCAGCGAGCCGCTTGGCATTGCGGTACTTGAGCTCGCGCACCGTGTCGACACCGGCGGCGCGGATGAGTTCGGCGTAGTCATCGCCCACGCCCTTGATGCGCATGCGATCAGCACTGTTGGCCCATTTCAGCAGGCGCTTCTCGTCGATCCCGGTCTTCTCGGCGAGTTGCTTGCGCCCTTTCAGGTTCTTGGCCGCCTCCAGCAGGCCGGCCGTCGTGCGGATGCCGATCCGTTTGAGCCTTTGGGCCTCGTCGGGCCCAATTCCCTCAATAATGGCGATCGGATAGGTCATGAAAATCTCCCTGCAGCCGCACGTCAGACGCGCGCGCGGGATTGGTCCCGCGGTCAGCAGCCTTTCGTACGTTGGCGAACTCAGACGAACTGACCGAGGCCCGGAATCGCGCCGACGACCTCGCCCACCGTGTCCTCGCCCGCTTTCTCGCGGGCGTAGGCGACGAGTTCGCGGGTGACGCTTTGCACTTGCCCCATGCTCAGGCCCGCCGCCATCAGGCGATTGGCCGCCCCCATGATGCCGCCCATGCCGAATGTCCCCCCGGCGCTCTCGGCCGCTGCCGCGGCGAGCGCTTCCGAGCCCGGCATCTTATCTATCAGCACCTGCACCTTGTCAGGCGGACCCTCCTTGAGCAGGAAGTCGAGAATAATGCCGACGGCTTTCTCCGCTGCCGGCGGATCGACCCCGCAGTTCGCAACAAGACGATCGACAAGCTCATTCATGATCCCCTCTGGCTCCCGCACTTTTCGGCTGGTTTGGTGCGTGCTTTACGTTCCGGCAACGTGCCCGGAAGACACTTGGCCGTCGTCGCACTGGTTCATGGTGGTGCCTCGTTCCGCCGGATTAATCTATTCGCGGCGTGGAAAAGCGTCATCCGGTTCTATAAACTTAGTCACAAAAATCCGACGCATGTGTCAACGAAGACACAGGGAGCAGAAGCATGCCGACACTCGAGCAGGACGATAAGATTTTCGTCGGCAAGGGAACAAGGCCTGAATACCTCACGCTCAAGCTCGCCAATCGGCACGGGCTGGTCACCGGCGCGACCGGAACCGGCAAGACCGTGACGCTACAAGTGCTTGCCGAGGGTTTCTCTCGCGCCGGCGTGCCGGTCTTCGCCGCCGACATCAAGGGCGACCTGTCCGGCGTCGCTGCGGCGGGCCGCGCCAATGAAGCTTTTGTCAAGCGCGCCAAGGGTCTGGGCTTCGATTATCAACCGGACGAATTCCCCGTCGTGTTCTGGGACCTGTTGGGCGAGCAGGGGCATCCGATCCGCGCCACCTTGTTCGAGATGGGGCCGCTCCTGCTCTCGCGCATGCTCGATCTCAACGACGTTCAGGAAGGCGTGATCAACATTGCCTTCCGCTATGCCGATGACGACCCCGAACTCAAGGCGATCGAGGCCAACGGGCTGGTCGATCTGAAGGACCTGCGCGAACTTCTCTCTTATGTCGGCAAGAAGGCCAAGGAGATCGCCGCCCGTTACGGCAATGTCGCCACCGCCAGCATCGGCGCGGTGCAGCGCCAGTTGCTGGTGCTGGAGAACCAGGGCGGCGCCAAATTCTTCGGCGAGCCCGCCCTGTCGATCAAGGACTTCATGCGCACCGACCGTGACGGGCGCGGCGTCATCAACATTCTCACTGCCGACAAGCTCATGGAGAACCCGCGGCTTTACGCCACGTTTCTCCTCTGGCTCCTGTCGGAGCTGTTCGAAGAACTGCCCGAGGTCGGTGATCCGGACAAGCCGAAGCTGGTGTTCTTCTTCGACGAGGCGCACCTGTTGTTCAACGATGCTCCCAAGGCGCTGCTCGACCGCATCGAGCAGGTGGTTCGCCTGATCCGCTCGAAGGGCGTCGGCGTCTATTTCGTCACGCAGAATCCGCTCGATGTGCCCGACAAGGTGCTCGCGCAACTCGGCAACCGGGTCCAGCACGCGCTGCGCGCCTTCACGGCGCGCGACCAGAAGGCCGTCAAGGCGGCGGCCGAGACGTTTCGCGCCAATCCGGGCCTCGATACCGCCAAAGTGATCACCGAATTGGAAAAAGGCGAAGCCCTCGTGTCCTTCCTCGAGGGCAACGGCGTGCCGGCGCCGGTCGATCGCACGATGATCCGCCCGCCCGCCGCGCGCATCGGCCCGGTCACGCCGGAGGAGCGCAAGGCGGTGATGGCCAAGAGCCCGGTGCGAGGCAAATACGACCAGACGGTCGACCCGGAGTCGGCCTACGAGATCCTGCACCGGCGGGTGAACGAGCGCGCGGCGGACGCCGAGGCCGACGAGCCAGCCCCGCAGGCGCCGCCCGGCCGCCCAGCGCCGCAGCCGGCGCCCGGCGGCGGCGGGATCCTGGGCGACATTCTCGGGGGCGTGCTCGGCGGCCGCACCGCGGGCCGGCGCAGCGGCCGCATGACCACGACCGAAGTCGTCGTGAAGCAGGTTGCGCGTTCGGTCGCCTCGCAGGTCGGCGGCCAGATCGGGCGGGCCTTGATCCGCGGCGTCCTTGGCAGCCTCGGCGGCAGGCGATAGACGACTGGCGTGAACTCTGGCCGGCGAAACGCCATGGATGAATTGAACAAGGTCCTCGCGAAGATCGATGCCGATCTCGAATCGAACCTCGAGCGGCTGTTCGCATTCTTGCGGATTCCTTCGATCTCGACTGATCCCGCCTACAAGGATCATTGCCGTGTGGCGGCCGATCACGTCGCCGATGCGCTCGGGGCGATCGGCTTCACCACCTCGGTGCGGCGCACACCCGGTCATCCGGTGGTGGTCGCCAACAGCGCCAACGGCGGCGGCGGCCGGCAGGTCCTGTTCTACGGCCACTACGACGTTCAGCCGGTCGACCCGCTCGACCTGTGGGACACGCCGCCGTTCGAGCCGCGCGTCGCCGCGCTGCCCGACGGCCGCAAGATCATCGTGGCGCGCGGCGCCTGCGACGACAAAGGCCAGGTGATGACCTTCATCGAGGCGTGCCGCGCCTTCAAGGCGGTGACCGGCGCGCTCCCGCTCGGCATCAAGGTCATCATCGAGGGCGAGGAGGAGTGCGGATCGAAGAACCTGCCGGCGCTGATCGAAGCCAGCGCGGCCGAGCTCAGGGCCGACATCGCGCTCGTGTGCGACACCAACATGTGGAACGCCGCCACGCCGGCGATCACCACCTCGCTGCGTGGCCTGGTCTACGAGGAGGTGATGATTCATGCCGCCGACCGCGACCTGCATTCCGGCCTGTTCGGCGGCGCCGCGCAGAACCCGATCCGCGTGCTGACGAAGATTCTCGCCGCCATCCACGACGACAACGGCCGCATCACCATCCCGGGCTTCTATGACGAGGTGCGCGAATTGCCGCCGGACATTCGCCGGCAGTGGCAAGCGCTCGGGCTGACCGCCGAGGCTTTTCTCGGCCAGGTCGGGCTGAAGCTGCCGGCGGGAGAAAGGGACCGGCTGCTCATCGAGCAGCTCTCGTCGCGGCCGACCTGCGACGTCAACGGCATTTTCGGCGGCTACACCGGCGAAGGCTCGAAGACGGTGATCCCGGCCGCCGCCTCGGCGAAGGTCTCGTTCCGCCTCGTCGGCGACCAGGACCCGGAAAAAATCCGCGAACGCTTCCGCGCCTTCGTGCGGGCGCGCCTGCCGGCCGACTGCACGGCCGAATTCATCAGTCACGCCGGGGCGCCGGCCATCGCCCTGGATTGGGGCATGCCGGCGCTCGGCGCCGCGCGGCGCGCGCTGACCGAGGAATGGGGCCGCGAAGCCGCCCTGATCGGCTCCGGGGCGTCGATTCCCATCGTGGCCGATTTCAAGCGCATGCTCGGCATGGACACTCTGCTGATCGGCTTCGGGCTCGATGACGACCGCATCCATTCGCCCAACGAGAAGTACGACCTCACGTCGTTCCACAAAGGCACCCGCAGCTGGGCGCGCATTCTGGCGGCGCTGGCGAGCTGAAAAAATGACTCTCGCTGCCGCGCCGTCAAAGACCTGGACCTTCTTCGCCGGCGACTGGCACGAGGGCAACGTCCCGCTGATGGGCGCGCGCACCCATGCGGCCTGGCTCGGCTCCTCGGTGTTCGACGGCGCGCGCGCCTTCGAAGGCGTTGTGCCCGATCTCGACCTCCACTGCGCGCGTGTGAACGACTCCGCCGGCGCTCTGTTCCTGAAGGCCGTGGTGCCGACCGGGCAGTGGCTCGACCTCGTGGCCGACGGCATGCGGCGCTTCGACCCGAATACCGCGCTCTACATCCGGCCGATGTACTGGGCCGAGCAGGCGGGGGCCCTGCTGGTGGCGCCCGAGCCGGAATCGACCCAGTGGTGCCTCACGCTCTACGACGCGCCCATGCGCAAGCCGGAAGGGTTTTCCATCACGCTCTCGCCTTACCGCCGCCCGACGCTGGAAACCATGCCGCTCGACGCCAAGGCGGGATGTCTCTATCCCAACAATGCGCGCGCCCTCAAAGAAGCCAACGCCCGCGGCTTTGCCAACGCCGTGGTGTGCGACATGCTCGGCAACGTCGCCGAGCTCGCCACCGCCAACATCTTTTTGGGCCGCGACGGCACCGTGTACACGCCGATGCCGAACGGCACGTTTCTCAACGGCATCACCCGCCAGCGCGTGATCAGGCTCTTGCGCGACGCCGGCGTGGCCGTGGTTGAGACGTCGCTGCGCTACTCCGATTTCGAGACCGCGGACGAGATTTTTTCCACCGGCAACTACTCCAAGGTCATGCCCGTCGTGCGCATCGACAGCCGCTCGCTGCAGCCCGGTCCGCTGTACCGCAAGGCGCGCGAGCTCTATTGGGATTTTGCGCACAGCCGGTGATGCGCAACATGTGCGGCACATAGCCCCGTAGGGTGGGCAACGGCGCGCGATCCTGGCGTCGCATGGTGGGCAAATTCGCGTCCGCGCCGTTGCCCACCATTGACGCAGCAGCGGGCGAATTTGCCCACCCTACCGCACCGGCGGAATCGTGAACAGGCTGGAGATCGAGCGGCCGCGGATGTCGTAGGCGCGGGCGTAGACCACGCCTTCGCGCTCGATCTCCACCAGCACCGGTGCATCGAGCTGTGCGCAGTAGAATTCGCCGAGCATGAGAGCGAAGTCGGCGCCCTTGGAATCCCAGGTAAGAACGAAATCGTCGCCCAGCGCGATGCGCGCCGGCGGGTGCGGTCCGCACACCGCAACGGTCCACCGCCGCGAGCGCCGGGCGGGCTCCTGCGCCAGCCGGGCGCGCAGCGCCTCACCGGCTTCCTTGAACGACAAGCCCCAGTAGTCGAGCATGTAGCGCTCGTCGGCGGCGGCGACGCCGCCGGCGATGGTGTTGAAGTACGTGTACTGGTATGGGTGCAGCCGCACGGACTCGATCACCGGCACCGCCACGGCGGCCGCCAGCACCGCCGCTGCCGCCGCGACCGCACCGCGGCCATACCGGCTGAGCCATTCGAGCAGCCAGGCACCGGCAAGACCGCCAAGCGCGGCCAGCGGCGGCGTGACGAAGATGAAGTGGCGGATGCCGTTGTACGCGGCCGGCCGGGTTGCCACCGCGATGGCGATAGGCAGCACGGCGGCGACCACGAGCAGGACCAGCGCGGCGCGCCGCCGCAACGGCGTGTCGGGCCGCGCGGCCGCGATCACGGCGCCGACGATGCCCGCGCCGGCCAGGAGCAGAAAGACTTCCGGCGTCTTCAGCGCGAACAGCGTCGGCACATAGCTGCGCGGCATCTCGGGCACGGGAATGAGCTGCCCGCCGAACATCTCCTTCCACGGCTTTTCGAAAAACACGGAAAAGTATTCGAGCGACCGGATCGGATTGAGCGGATCGACCACGGCCCATGGCCATACCAGCGCCATGACTGCGTAGGCGATGACCAGGCCCGGCAGCAGCGCCACGATGAAGCGACCGGCGCGCGCGCCGGCGGCGCGCACGCCCAGCGCGCGCGCCTCGACCGCGACGATGAGTGCCACCGCGGCAGCGGCGTAGATCGCGGCCATGCCGCCGATGATGCGCGAGCCGATGGTTAGCCCCAGCCCGATAGCGAACAGCGCCACCGTCGCCGGCGTCGGCCGCGGATAGTCTTCGATGGCGCGCACCAGGGCGAGCAGGAGCAGCGCCATGGCCGCGGCAAACGGCGCGTCTTTCGGGTTCATGAACATGTGCCCGTAGTAGAGCGGACAGGTCGCCAGCAGCACGAGCGCGATCAGCCCGCATGTGGGTCCGCCGATCCTGCGGCCGATGCGCCAGGTTGCCGCGAGTCCGACCAGGCCGACCGCGGCGCCGACGAGGCGGCGGGTCGCGAACAGATCGAAGGGAAGGATCTTTGCCGCCAGCGCGGCCAGCATGTCGAAGCCGCCGCCATACATGTAGAGATTGACGAAGCCGAAGGCGCGCCGGTCGGTGAAGCCGGAGGCGTAGAGCTTGAGCAGGAGATCGCCGTATTGCGCGTGCGTGTAGTCGTCCCAGCCGAGCCCGTAATCCTCGAACGTCAACGCCGCCACCACGGCGACGCCGATCAGCACCAGCGCGGCGAGCAGGTCCGGCAGCTGCGCAAGAGAAAAGCGGGGCGCGTCGCCCCGCCTTGCATCAGTCTCGCGCGACATCAGCCACGCCGAGGTCGCTACTTGCTCGCCGCCGCATACATCTCGGCGACATGGTCCCAGTTGACCAGATGATCGAGGAAGGCCTTGAGGTAGTCGGGCCGGCGGTTGCGGTAGTCGATGTAGTAGGAATGCTCCCACACGTCGCAGCCGAGGATCGGCTTGCCGCCGTGCACCAGCGGGTTCTCGCCGTTCGGCGTCTTCATGATGGTGAGCTTGCCGTCCTTGACGGCGATCCACGCCCAGCCGGAGCCGAACTGGGTGACGCCGGCCTGGACGAAGTCCTCCTTCATCTTGGCCACCCCGCCGAGATCCGACGTGATCTTCTTCTGGAGATCGCCCGGGATCTTGTCGCCGCCGCCGCCCGGCTTCATCCACTTCCAGAAGTGGGTATGGTTGTAATGCTGGCCGGCATTGTTGAACAGGCCGGCATTCTTGCCGAACGAGCCTTTGACGATTTCCTCGAGCGACTTGCCCTCCCATTCCGTGCCCTTGAGCAGGTTGTTCCCGGCGGTCACGTAAGCCTGGTGATGCTTGTCGTGATGGTATTCGAGCGTTTCGCGCGACATGTGCGGCGCCAGCGCATCATGCGAATAGGGAAGGTCGGGCAGCGTGAACGACATCGGCGTCCTCCTTGAAGCTCTGACAACGGGCAATCGACGGGTCAGTGGCCGGCTGCCAGCGACAGGTCAACGGCCGCATGAAGGGGCATCTTCAGGGGCTCTTCATAGGCCTCCCCCGCTACCGGTGCAACGCTCGCCGGCGTCGCAAAAGTCGGGAACCCGCCCGTAGCCCTGCTTGCGAGCACGGCGTGAGCGCGTCAAGATTTCGCCTGGGGAGGATCGCGCGCTTGCGGAGGGCAGGTACCCGGCATGCACGTCATCCTATTGGCGCTCGGGCTGGTGATCAGCCTCGCCGGCATCGTGCTGATCGGCTTCGGCGTTCGCCGCGATGGGCTCGGCGCCGGCGACACGCTGCTGATGGTGGGAACGATTGCGCTCGTCGGCAGCCTGGGGCTGATCGGCTTGGCGTCAGCCATCCGCCAGCTGCGCCGGATCGCGCAGTTGCTCGAACCGCGGCCGGTGCCGCGCGCGCTCGGTCCCGAGCCGGTCGTCGGCGCGGCGGCCTCGGCGGCGCCCGCCGTGGCAGTGCCCGCGCCGGTGCTGCCGCCGGAGCCACGCTTCGAAACAGGCGAGCGTCCGGCCGCGGCAGCGCCCGAGGTGCCATCGGTCAGGCCCGAAGACCGGCAGCCCGCGGCTGTCGCGGTACCGGTCGCGGCGGCAGTGGTCGAGGAGCCGCCGGCGCAGCCCTCACCTCCCACGGCGCCGCTGCCGCGGCGCGCCTTTGAGGGGTTCTGGCGGCGTGCGCCGGCGCCCGACGCCTACTCCGCCGTCGCGACCGCCGTGATCGAGACGCCGCGCGCCGACCGCGACCACGTCGAGCCGGCCGCGGCCACGCCGCAGGCGCAGATCTTCAAATCTGGCGTGATCGACGGCATGGCCTATACGCTCTATACCGACGGATCGATCGAGGCCGAGGTGGCGGAAGGGACGGTGAAATTCGCCTCGATCGACGAGCTGCGCGCCTATCTGGCGTCACGCGAATCGTGAAACAGCAAGCGGTGAGTGGTGACTAGCGAATAGTGAGTAGTCAGTAAGGAAGAGCCTCCCTCACAAATCACTGCTCGCTACTCACGAGTTCCCGTTCGCTTTGCCCATCATCTTGATGGCGAACGCATAGGCGAGCGCCACTTCCTTCAGCCGATCGAAGCGGCCGGCGGCGCCGGCGTGGCCGGCGTCCGTGTTGGTGCGGAACGCCAGCACTGCGCCGTTGGTCTTGTATTGACGCAGCCGCGCCACCCACTTGGCGGGCTCCCAATAGGTGACGCGCGGATCCGACAGGCCGGCGAGCACCAGCATGTCGGGATAGTTTTGGTGGCGCACGTTCTCGTACGGCGAGTAGCTTGCGATCATCCGGAAGGCGTCGGGGTCGACGATCGGGTTGCCCCATTCCGGCCATTCCGGCGGCGTCAGCGGCAGCGTGTCGTCCAGCATTGTGTTGAGCACGTCGACGAACGGGACCTCGGCGATAATGGCGCCGAATGCATCCGGCCGCATGTTGGCGACCGCCCCCATGAGCATGCCGCCGGCCGAGCCGCCATGGGCGGCGATGCGCGCGGGCTGCGTCCACCGCTCGGCCACGAGGTGCTCCGCCGCGCTGATGAAGTCCGTGAAGGTATTGAGCTTCTTGGCGAGCTTGCCTTCGCGATACCAGCGCCATCCCTTCTCGGTGCCGCCGCGCACATGCGCGATGGCGAAGACAAATCCGCGGTCGACGAGCGACAGGCGGTTGGTGTTGAACGCCGCCGGCATCGAGATGCCGTAGGCGCCGTAGCCGTAGAGCAGGCACGGCGCCTCGCCGTCGCGCACGAAACCCTTGCGGTAGAGCAGCGAGATCGGCACCGTCTCGCCGTCTTTCGCCGGCGCCTGCAGGCGACGCGTCACATAAGCTGACGGATCGTGGCCCGAGGGAATCTCCTGGCGCTTGCGCAAGGTCCGGCTGCGCGTCGCGAGATTGTAATCCCAGACCTCGCTCGGCGTCGTCATCGACGAGTAAGTGAAGCGCAGGACATTGGTGGCGAACTCGTAGCCGCCGTCGATGCCGAGCGCGTAGGCTTCTTCATCGAACGCGACCGTGTGCTCATCGCTTGCGGTGAGATGCCTGACCACGATGCGCGGCAGCCCGTCCTCGCGCTCGAGGCGGATCAGCCAGTCGGCGAGCAGCACGAACGACAGCACATAGACGCCGGGGCGATGCGCAACGAGATCGCGCCAGCTGGCGCGTCCCATCGCCGCCAGCGGCGTCCATGCGATCTTGAAATCCTCGGCGCCGTCCGCATTGGTGCGCAGCACCAGCGCCTCCTGACCGAACAGAGCGGGATGGTGCTCGACCTCGTACTTGATCGAGGTCTCGCGCGCGGCGACAAGCCTTGGCGCCGCATCGGGATCGGCGAGATCGATGAGCCAGGATTCCGAGGTCTCGTGGTCGTGGATCGAGATTTCGCCAAACCGGCGCGACTGCGTCTCGCCGACCGACACGAAGTATCCGGGCGCGCTTTCCTCGTAGACGAGGACGTCGTCCTCGACCGGCGTGCCGAGGCGATGGCGGAACACGCGCGACGGCCGGTGATTGCGGTCGAGCCGCACGTAGTAGAAGGCTGTGGCATCGTTGGTCCACACCACCGCGCCGGTGGCATCGGGCACGATGTCGGCGAGATCGGCGCCGGTAGCGAGATCGCGCACATGCACCGTGTAGAACTCCGCGCCGGCATCGTCGGACGCCCAGGCCAGCAGGTGGTGATCGGGCGCATGCTGCGTGGACCCGAGGTGGAAATAGGCCTTGCCGTGCGCCAGTTCGTCGCCGTCGAGCAGGACGTGCTCGTCGCCGCCGGCGCGTGGGCGGCGGCAGATCACCGGATGTTGCCCGCCCTCGCGGTAGCGCAGGTAATAGGCATAGGCGCCGTCGGTCGCCGGGACGCTGCTGTCGTCCTCCTTGATGCGGCCCTTCATCTCGGCGAACAGCGTGGCCTGCAGCGCCTCGGTGTCGGCCAGCGCCTGGTCGGCATACTGGTTTTCCGCTTCGAGGTGGGCGCGAATGGCCGGATCGAGCTTGCCCGGATCGCGCATCACCTCCTGCCAGTTGGCCGCGCGCAGCCAGGCGAAATCGTCGGTCAGGATGGTGCCGTGCCAGCTGGACCTGGCCGGCCGGCGTTCCGCGGCGGGCGGAGCGGGAAGATTTTTGACGCGTTCGAGCATCGGGCCAACTAGGGCAGGGCGCCGGCCGACACAAGCGGGCGCGCCGTGATGACGCAGCAATTTCTCAAGTGGCCGCAAACAAGGTTTTCCAGCGAATTCTTGGCGGTTGCTGTAACGAGCAGAAGTTTAGAATAGAGCCGCCCAAATCTTTGTCGAAGTGCTTCTTTCATCTTGCGTCTGCCGTAAAATAATACTAATAATGTCAGGAAGTTCACGTCTTTCGATTCGTCGGCCAAACAAAAAGTGTCCGCACGGGAGCGACTTTCTCTAAGGTCCCAGTACTCATTGGCTTGTGAGGCTGGTACACAAGATCAAATGTCGGCAGGAACACGTTGGCGATGAGTGAAAATATGGCAAGCAGCAATTTCATCGAACTGACAGCAGAAATCGTCTCCGCCTATGTGAGCAACAACCCGGTCCCGGCAGCCGATATGCCGGGCCTGATCAATCAAGTTCATACCGCCCTCATGCGGATTTCCGGCGGCCACAGTGATACGCAGCCGGAGCCGCTGAAGCCGGCGGTATCGGTGAAGAAATCGGTCACCCCGGATTACATCGTCTGCCTTGAGGACGGAAAGAAGTTCAAGTCGTTGAAGCGCCACTTGCGTACGCAATACAACATGACGCCGGAGCAATACCGCGACAAATGGAGTCTTCCGGCGGATTATCCCATGGTGGCGCCCAATTACGCGGCGGCCCGCTCGCAGCTCGCCAAACAGATGGGGCTGGGTCAGCAGCGCCGCCGGCGGAAGTAAGCGCGAGCCATCGCGGCGGGGGCGTTCCCGCGCAAGCGGGAACCCATAGTCGCCGTCGTTGCAGTATTGGCTGAAGGTGTTGAGGCGTCCGCGCCTTCGCGGGGGCCTTACGCCGCCGGGGCCAATGCGGCCCGCGCATCGGCGCGGATACGCTCCACCATGGAGCGGAAGCCGTTGGACCGTTGCGGCGTCAGGTGCTCGCGCAGGCCCAGACGATCGAACAACGCAACGGCGTCGGTGGACAGGATCTCCCGGGCCGGCTTGCCGCCATAGAGCGCCAGCAGGACCGCGATCAGGCCGCGCACGATATGCGCGTCGCTGTCGCCAACGAGCTCGAGGATCGGGCCGGCCGCGCCGTCCGGCTTGACCGCGCTGGCGAGCCAGACCTGGCTGGCGCAGCCCTGGACCTTGTTCGCCTGGGTCCGCGCCGCTTCGGGCAACGGCACCAGGCCGCGGCCGAGCTCGATCAGGTAGCGGTAGCGGTCGTCCCAGTCGTCCAGGAGCGCAAAGTTCTCGATGATTTCGTCGATCGTCATGGTGTCCGGATCGCCCGATGCGCATGCATATAAGTATTGCGCATGCATATAAGTATTACGGGTGATCAGATATAGCCCAGGCGGGACGCGAAAAGAAAAGGAGAGCCGCGCTCGCCAAGGCCTGGCAGACGGAGTTGCCCGCCCAAGCCCGCGGCCCAGGCGGATCAGGCCGGGCGCTTCGGATCCTTGCGCGGCTCCGGTCCGCGCCAGGCCGGGTTGAGGTCGGCGGGCGTCAGCGTGTGCTGCGAAGGCTGGGCGGCGCCGGCGGGGCGGCCGGCCGGCTTGCCGACCGATCCGGTCTCGTTCGGCCCCAGCCGGTCGTTGAGAAGCTCGTACAGCTTCTTGGCGCCGGCCTGCGCCTTCTGCCCGAACGCGGCGGCGGCCTGCGAGCCCACCGCACAGGCATCCGGCTGACGCGCGCAGAACCGGCCCATGTCGGACATCGCGGCGCCCGCTGCCGAAACGGCTTCCGTGGGGCTGACCTCGGGCGCCGGCGCGGTCGCATGCTTGTCGCCGCCCGGCAACAGAATGGCGACGATCGCCAGCCAGAATGCCACTTTGATCAAGAATCGCATGAGCCTGTCCCTGTCTTGCGGCGATTGTTATTTTGCCGCACCCGCGATCACGCTAGCAAACGCGGCTGAATGCGACGTTCTCGGCCGGAAGCGATTTTTGTCCAGATTTGAAACAAATTTGCCGAAAATGTTTGCGAAAACTGCAGCACTTTTTTAACGGCTCGGGCGGCCGATGCGGCGGCAACGGATCGTTCACCATGCTGGCCGAATTCGCCCTTGTGTGTCGTTCGGATTGCCTTTGCGTTCGTTATCCCGGTGCGCTCTGCCATGCGCCTTAAGCGAACGCTAAGGCGCCTTTGACACCATCGTGACGGACACAGGGGAGCGCGTCTGGCGGGTGCGGACGTGCATAATGTCGTGAACATTCTCGCACCGTTTCGCGACTACATCGATGCATTGGTGCATCCGTCGGCGCGACACGACACGCTGACGGGCGATCGGCATCGCGCGTTCATCGGCTCGCGCATTCTTCTCGGCCTCACGGCGCTGGCGGCGTTCCCGGTCTACCTGGTGTTCAACGGCGTTCCCGGCTGGCTCGAGGCCTTCGTCTTCGGCTGGATGCTGCTGCCGATCTTCAACGCCTATTTCCTGTCGTCCAGCGGGCGCTACGAGATGGCGCACGTGCTGGCGGCGCTGGCGCTGACGTTCCTCATCTCGGTCATCGCGGCGCGCACCGGGGGCATCGGATCGTTTGCCGTGGTGTGGCTGGCGATGGTGCCGCTTGAAGCGGCGCTGTCGGCCTCGCGCCGCACCGTGCTCGCCTCCGCCGTGCTTGCGCTCGGCGCCATCCTCCTGCTGGCGGTCGGCGGCGAGCTCGACATCTTGCCACCGTCGCGCGCCCCGGTGCTCGACCGTTCCCTGCTGGCCAGCCTTGCGGTTGCGTTGGCGGCGCTGTACGCCACGGCCGTCGCGCTGCGCGCCGTTGCGTTCGCGCGCACTGGCTCGCGGCTCATCGTGAGCGGCGAAACGCGCTATCACCTGCTGGCACGCAACATGACCGATGCCATCACGCGGCACGGCCGCAACGGCGCGGTGCTGTTCGTGTCCCCGGCCGCCGAGTCCCTGTTCGGAGTTCCGCCGCGTGAACTTATGGGCCACGGCCTGTTCGATCGCGTTCACGTCGCCGATCGCCCCGCCTACCTCACGGCGCTGGCCGATGCGGCCGCACGCGGAGCCGCGCGCTCGCTCGAATTTCGCGTGCGCCGCGCTTCCGCCAGCGCAGCGGTGCGGCATGTTTCGCAGTTCATCTGGGTCGAGATGCGCTGCCGCCCGGTCGACCAGGTCGACATGTCGGCTGCGTCCGGCGAGCCGGACGGCCACGAGATCGTCGCCGTCCTGCGCGAGATCACCGAGCGCAAGGCGCAGGAGCAGGCGGTCGAGGAGGCGCGCCGCGACGCCGAGCGCGCAAACGCGGCCAAGGCCCGGTTCCTCGCCACCGTCAGCCACGAGCTGCGCACGCCGCTCAACGCCATCATCGGCTTCTCGGAAATGCTGATGAACCCGGAGATGCTCAAGCTCGACGATGCGAAGCGCCAGGACTACGCGAAGCTCATTCACGAGTCGGGCGAGCATCTGCTGGCGGTGGTCAACGGCATTCTCGACGTGTCGAAAATGGAGACCGGAAATTTCGAGATCACGCCGGAGCCGTTCGCGCCGGCGCCGGTTCTGCGCACGTGCTGCGACATCCTGGCGCTCAAGGCGCGCGACGCGGGCGTCGACCTCATTGCCCGGCTCTCCGCCGACCTGCCCGAGATCGTCGCCGACAAGCGCGCCGTGAAGCAGATCCTGTTCAATCTGCTGTCCAACGCCGTGAAGTTCACCGACCGCGGCGGACGCATCGTGCTGACCGCGCGGCCGGAGGGAGCCTGGATCGTCATGACGGTCGAGGACACCGGCGTTGGGATCGCGCCGGAAGACCTGGAGCGCGTTGGCGACCCGTTCTTCCAGGCGCGCGGCTCCTATGCGCGGCCCTATGACGGCACCGGCCTCGGCCTGTCGATCGTCAAGGGACTCGTGGCGCTGCACAGCGGCGACATCGACATTCACAGCCGCGTCGGCGAAGGCACGCGCATCATGGTGCGCCTGCCGCTCGACTGCGAAGCTGCGCGGCGCGAAGCGACGCGCAAGGTTCAGGTCTCGGAACTGCCCATCGTCCGGGAGAATCCCGACCGTCAGGTGAGGAAACGTGCCTAGCTATCGCAACAGTGCGGCTGCCGCCGTCATGGACGACCACCCTGATTACGAACGCTCGACGGTCGGCCTGTTCCTGGCGCGCCTTGGCGCCCCCTTCGTGCCGCTCGCCGTGCGGCTGTGGCGCACGCTGAGCCGCCGCCCGCTTGATTCGCTGGGCTTCATCCTGGGTTCCGCGGCGGCCGGGGCGATCCTCATCAACGCGCTGTTCATGCAGGCGAGCCCGCACCCGGCACCCATGCTGCCCGGCAAGCCGCGCCCGGTCGCGCTGGACGCCACGGCCAGCATCCCGGCGCGCCCGCGTACGAGCGACCGCCACCTCGCTGCGGCAACGCCGCCCGCGATACCGATGCCACTCGCGCGTCCGGCCGCCGCGCCGCAGCCCAGCCCGGCCCCCCAGCCAGTTGCGGCCGCGCCGGCCCGCCATGCCATCGGCGGCCCGGCGCGCCACGCCGCCGCCGCCCCGGCGGCCCATCCGGTGTCGCCGACGCCGGTCGCCAATCCGCCGGTGCTGCCGTCCCGCCGCATCGTGGCGGTGCAGCGGGCGCTCGCCGATTTCGGCTACGGCCAGCTCAAGCCGAACGGCATCGTCGGGGTCGAGACCACGACCGCGATCGAGCGCTTCGAGCGCGAGCGCAAGCTGCCGGTGACCGGTCAGATCTCCGACCGGCTCGTGCGCGAGCTCGCCGCCGTGACCGGCCGCCCGCTGGAGTAACGTCTGCCGGCGCCGTAGGGTGGCTTGATCCGTGCGGGAAATCGGAGACGATCTTGCGCCTCAAGTCGGCCATCTGGGTGGCGGCGTATGTTCGCCGCTGCTATGTCGAAGGCGTTTACGCAGTGGTGCGGCGGCGCGGGGCCGAGGAAGCGGGCGCCGTGTTCATCAAGATCAGCCGGCTCGACGGCACGGCCGATCTCTACGGGCCGGCGCCGCAGACGGCCTTCGATGAGGCCCGCCCGGCCGATCGCGCCTTCTCGCCGAGCTTTCCCACCCAGCCGGTCGCCGAAGGCGATGTCGAGTCTTATCTCGGCCGCGAGCTGAAGTTCGATCCCGACATCTGGATCGTCGAGGTCGAGGACCGGTCGGGCCGCCACTTCCTCGATCACCTGGTGCGGTGACGGCGTCGGACTCCGCAGGGTGGGCAAAGGCGCGTGCACGCCTCGTGACCAACAGGAGATGCTTCGCGATCGCGCCGTGCCCACGCGTGCGGCGTCGCAATCGGCAAGGACCGCGTTGGGAGATTGGATGACGCGTGGGCACGGCGCGCCTTCATTCGCGCCGCGTTGTCGATGTGCTGAGTATTGCGCGCCTTCCCACCCTACGATGGAGGCGATCACAAATCCGTGTAGCCGATGATCTTCTTGCGGATGATCGGCTTCTGCTGGCCGAAATCGCTGGCTGGCAGCTGCAGCGGGAAGCGGCGGCCGTGCTCCGCGAAAGTGCGGCGTGCGCCGCGCCGCTCGTCGTTCCACAGCACCGGCTGATGGCGTGCGCTGTGCCGCTCGCCGGCATTTACCGATCGCTCCTGCCAGCTCGACACCACGTGCAGCGCTGCCTGCGCGTTGAGCTGATCGTAGAGATCGACGAGGGCAAACACGCGCTCGACCGAGTGACCGACCGCCGGATTGAGGAACAGGATGATGCGCAGCAGCACGTCCGACGCCACGCCCAGCGCCTTGGCGACCACCGCCACCGGCTCGCCGGTCTCGTCGGCGACGATCTTCTGCGCCGTGGCGGCCGGGATTTTCAGCGCGCTCTCGATCGCGCGCGCGAAATCCTCGGGCCGCCGCCGCAGCGCCGCGGTTTCCAGCTCGGCAATCGTCTCCTGGCTGCCGGCCACCAGCGCCTGTTCCGACCGCGTCAGCGCCCCATCATCGAGGTTCGCCAGCAAGAGCCGCCGTTCCGCCGCGCCGGCTGCGAGGAAATAGTCACCGAGCGCCATCGGCTCGCCTCGCGCCGCCAGGTCCAGGACCGGCTCGCCGGCCTCGGGCTCGCCGGCATGCAGGCTCTCGGCGTGGCCGACCGCCGATGCGCTCATGTCGGCGTGCGCAAGCGCGAGGACGCGGGCCTGCTCGGAGTGTACACGAGCGCCCTCGGGGGCCGCGGGGCCGTTCCGTGCGCCGATCGCCGCCGCGTGGAGCGTTCCGCAGTCGCGGATGATGGCGACGAGATCGTCGCCGCTGAGACAGGGCGAGCTTTTCAGGATCGGTTCGGCCACCTCGATGACGTCGCGCGCGAGCCGGCACACCACCGCGTGCGGCGCCTGCGCATACGAAGCGAGCTTTCTGGCGATGGCCGCGCGCGTCGGCATGTCGAGGCTGCCGAGCAGCGACAACGCCAACTCGGTGAAGTGCTCCTCCTCGCCGCGCGTGTGAACATCCCTCTCGACGTACATGTCGGTCAGCACGCGCAGCAACGTCGGACGGATGTCGACTCCGTCCTGGCGCGCCAGCGCGATCAGCCCATCGAGGTTCGGCAACGTCGTCACGACCATCACCCTCCGTAATCCCGCGCATGACCTTAGTCGCGGCTCGTTAGCGGAGTGTTAACCATGGAGGTCGCTAATCGAGGTCCGGGGTTCCGAAGGTGTGCGGGCGAGTGTGCCCTGCCGGCCTGAGCGGAGAGGGGCAACATGGGAGCTGTCATCAGATTTCCGTTGGAAGAACGGATGGCCGATGGGCGGCGCGTGGGGCTGCGCGAGCCGGCCAGTATCATCATTCTCCCTGTGATCCGCATCGAGCGGCACGCCGACGAGCCGACCGGCTCGCCTGGCACCGGCAAATCGTCCGGACGCCGGCGCCGCGGCCGCGTCACTCGATCGTGACGCCGCGCGGCGGGAGCCGGAATGATCGCCGCCATGACGTTTCGTCCGCATCATTCGCCGCGCCGCCGCGCGACGTTGCGCTGCGAAGCGGCGTTCGCCGTTCTCGCCTTCCTGTTCAGCGGCTGCTACGGCGACTTCGGCCGCCCGCGTCAGACCATTATCAGCAACGACCGCGCCTACTGGCTGGGCGCACAGGCGGCCGTGGCGGCGGGCGTGCTGCCCTCGACCTATCCTTTCACCGATGAAGAGCAGCTCCTGCGCGAGCTTGCCTATGCGCTGATCCGGCCGCCGTACAGCCGGCAGCGCTGGTACTTTTTTCTCGGCGAGTTTCGCCGCACCAGTGTCATCCCGTACTACGGCGAGATCGTCGATTACGGCGCCTACGCGCGCAAGATTCTGGGCTTGCCGGCGCGCTCGCCCACCGCGCGGTACCAGCAGCTCATCGACGCCGTGCGCAACGACCTTTTCGGCATCGAGCAGTTCCTCCCGGTCGCCTCGCAGGTCGCCGGCTTCGACCGCAAGCGCGAGCAGAGCCTCGCCTTCGTCACCAACCTGACCATCGACGAGGACGCCAATGCGCGTGCACGCGTGGCGGAAAATGGCGCGATCCTCGCGTGGGTGCAGAAATGCCTGGGCGAGCGCGCCGCCGCCTACCGCTTCGTGCTCGAACGGCTCGTCATCGGCACGCCATCGCAGAAGGCGCTGGAGGCCGAGCGCGTGCTGACCGGGCTCGACACCCGCATCGCCAACATGTACGCCGGCTGGGCCGCAGTGCCGGCAGTTGCGGCGCCCGGCGCCGGTCCTGCCATCGTCACGAAGTAACAGCCACCCGGGACGTTGCGGCGATCCGTTGTTTGGCATCTCGTGCCCGCCGCGGCGCGTCAGGTGCAATCGCGCATCACTGCGATGACCGGCTCTACTGCTGCGGATTGGGCCGGCACTGGGCGGCGGCGAGCACGCCGCGCGCCACCGCCATGGCACTCGGTTCCGGACCGAGCGCGCGCAGCACCACCAGCCCCACCGGCGTCGGCGACTCGACGATCAGCCGGTCCGCCGCCGTGACTTCCTCGTCCTCGGGCAGCTGGCTGCGCTGCTCCGGCGTCATCAGGTCGAGCTCGATGGTGCGCCGTCCCGCCGCGCGGTCGTTGATGGCGTAGTAGGCGACGCCGAAACGGGTATAGAACGACACCGACGTGTAGGCTTGGCCGACCGGCGTGGTGAGCTTGAGCGGCGCCGCCGTCAGATCGTAGCGGCACACCGCCACGGCGAACGCCGGATCCATGAACGGCAGGACGTCGTTGTCCGGCGCCGGCGCCGGCAGCGGTGCAACCGCGTTGACCGGCGTGATCGCCTCGAGCCGCGAGTAGGCGTCCTGGCTGGCGGTGCGCGGCAGCAGCAGGATGCTCGTGAGATGCACGACGCCGCCGAGCAGCACGCCGGCGAGCAGCCACAGCGCCAGCCGGATCACGGGCAGGCTCCTTGCGCGATGGACGGCATCGGCGACTCGCGCCCGGTGCGCGTGGCGACGCCGACCGGCGTGTCATAGAAGCGCATGATCAGGACGTAGCGCTCGACGCCGCCGGTCGGCAGCCAGTTGCCGGAGCGCGCGCGCGGCGCGATCACGATGTCGAAGCTGCCGTCGGAGCGGCGCACGATCTCCTGGCTGGTGAAGCCATAGCGGTTGACCGAGTTGGCCACCAGCCGGCCCTCCGGATCGTACAGCGTCAGCGTCCAGAACCGCGCCGGCGGCGTGGTGCCGCTGACCGTCACGTCGCAGCGGCCGTCGAACGACCGGCCGTGGTCGTCGCCGCGCGCCACGAAGGCGATGCCGTCGCCCGAGCCGACCGGCAGGAGCCCGGTGCGGGCGAGCGTGGCGCGGCCATAGGGGTCAATCTCGGCGGTGCCGATTTTCGGGTAGGCGGTCCACGCGCCGATGCTCACGCCGCCGAACGCCACACCCTTGCTGAGCGTAAGCCAGGTCATGCCGAGACCGAGCGCGGCAGCGACCAGAAAGGCGAAAAAGATTCCGATGACGAGGCGCACGGAGGAATACCTATCAGCGAATGGCAAAATAGCGAATGGCGAATAGGGAAGGGTGCTGAGTCTTCCCTTATTCGCTATTCGCCACCCGCCACTCGCGCCATTGGCTCAGTTGCGAAACGAAGCGCCGGTGCTGTCCGCCACCGTGCCGGGCTGACCGAGGCTGGCGCCGCTTTCCTTGGCCGGCGCCGGTGCGGGCGCGCTGGCCGACGCGCGCGTCGCGTCTTCCATCAGCCGCTCGACGCGCTGCAGGATGTCGGCGGCGCGCCGCGTCAGCAGGGCCGGGCGCTGCGGCGCATCGCCGGTGCTGGCCGTGGTTTCCGCCACCGCGGCCGGCGACGCCGGCGCCGGCGCCACGCCGGGAATGTTCTTCAGCTCCACGCCCTGGTGCGCATAGGCCATGATGTCGTGCCAGATCATCGCCGGCAGCGAGCCGCCGGTCATCTTGCGGGTGGGCGCATAGTCGTCATTGCCCACCCATACGCCGCACACGTAGTTGCCGGTGAAGCCGACGAACCAGGCGTCGCGGTACGCGTTGGTCGTGCCGGTCTTGCCCGCCGCCTTGATGTTGTCGAGGATCGCGCGCTTGCCGGTGCCTTCCTCGACGACCTTGTTCATGATCACGTTCATTTCGAGCGCGACCTGCGGGCGGATCACCTGCTCCGGCTTCTTGCCGTCGCGGTCGAACCGCCAGACCAGGTCGCCCGGCCCGGTGCGCATCTCCAGCACCGCGTGCGGCGCCACCGCCTTGCCAAGATTGGGGAACGTGGCGTAGGCGCCGGTGTGGTCGAGCACCGTCACCTCGGCGGCGCCGATCGGCAGCGACGGCGTGTCGTTGAGCGGCGTGCGGATGCCCATCTTCTTCGCCGTCTGGATGATCTTGGCGCGGCCGATCTTCGGATTGCCGTTGCCAAGCGCGATCGACAGCTTCACCGGAATGATGTTGATCGAGCGCACCAACGCCTGCGTCAGCGTCATCGAGCCGGAAAAGCCGCCGCTGTAATTTTTCGGACACCAGTTGCCGATGCAGACCGGCGAGTCGACCACGATCGAGGTCGGCTTGAATCCGTTCATCAGCGCGGTGGCGTAGACATAGGGCTTGAACGAGGAGCCCGGCGCGCGCGTGGCGTCGGTGGCGCGGTTGAACTGGCTTTCACTATAGTCGCGGCCGCCGGCGATGGCGCGCACGGCGCCGTCGACGTCCATCAGCACCGCGGCGCCCTGCTTGGCCTTGTATTCGCGCCCGTACTGCTTGAGCGAGTTTTGGACCGCCTGCTCGGTATGGTTCTGCAGGTCGACGTCCAGCGCCAAGCGTACCACGAACACGCGCTCGTGCACCGACTTGGGCAAGGTCTCGACCAGCTTCTTCATTTCGTCGTAGGCCCAGTCGAGGTAGTAGTTGGGCGATCGTTCATCGCGCCGGTCGACCGCCATGGCAGGGTTGCGGCGCGCACCGAAGACCTGACCCTCGGTCATGAAGCCGGACTCGACCAG
>DATFWC010000198.1:0-2719 GCA_035259885.1 Xanthobacteraceae bacterium | reverse complement strand
CCGTGGATCGAGCGGCAGCTGGCCGCCGAGTAGGACAAGATCGTTGGTGGACTTTTTACCTTAGGTCTGCTAGACGCCCGCGCTTGGCAGCGGCGCATCCGCGGCGCGCGGTATTGGCTGGCCGCCATCCACGAATTTCGAGAAGGAATGACGCGTGCAGGTTCTCGTCCGGGACAATAACGTCGATCAGGCCCTCAAGGCGCTCAAGAAGAAGATGCAGCGCGAGGGCATTTTCCGCGAAATGAAGCTTCGCGGGCATTACGAGAAGCCATCGGAGAAAAAGGCGCGCGAACGCGCCGAGGCGATACGCCGCGCGCGCAAGCTGGCGCGCAAGCGGGCGCAGCGCGAAGGCCTGATCCCAGGCAAGCCCAAGCCGGTCCGCACCGGTTTCGGCGGCGGTCGCTGAGCCCCAACAGAGCCTCGAATGGTCCGACGGGCGCGGGCGGCTGGTGAGCCGCATCGCGCCCTTTTGTATTGTGGCGGCGCCCCGACGCCGCAAGCGGGAGGCCACCGGCCACGGCGCACGACAAGCCGGGCATGATTTGCAATAATTCGCCGGCCGAACCGGGCCGCGCCCCGGACAGGCGGCCGAGTTGTTCGTATTCGTGTGAGCCGACGCTTTTCGATGCCGCGCATGCAGACGAAATTCCTGGCGGGCCCTTCCGCCATGCTGGCCATGGCCGTGGCGGCAGCGCTCGGCGGCTGCACCGGCCTCACGGTGTCGGAGCCCGATCCCAACGTGGCGGCGACGTCGACCAACATCGCTTCGCTCAGCGACGTGGTAAAGCGCAATCCCAACGATCCGCAGGCCTATAACGTACGCGGCGCGGTGCTCGGCCGCGCCGGGCGCAACGACGAGGCGCTGCAGGATTTCAACAAGGCGGTGAGCATCAACCCGAGCTTCGCCCAGGCCTATGCCAACCGCGGCCTGGTCTATCGGCAGATGAAGAAATTCGACCTGGCGCTCGCCGACTACAACAAGGCGGTCGAGCTCGACCCGGCCTATGCCCCCGCCTATCTCGGCCGCGGCATGGTGTATCGGGCGCAGGGGAACGCCATGCAGGCGCTCACCGATTTCAACAAGGCGATGGAACTCAAGCCCGACAACGCCCAGGCCTACTACAATCGCGGCCTGCTCTACCAGGCGCAGCGCCAGCACCAGTACGCGATCGACGATTTCACCACGTCGATCACGCTGTCGGCGCAGCAGGCCGAGGCGCGCGTGGCCCGCGCCCAGAGCTATCTCGCCACCAACGACGGCCAGGCGGCCGCCAACGACCTCGACGAGGCGGTGCAGGTCGAGCCCGAGAACCTGCAGGCCTGGACCACGCGCGGGCTCGCCTATGAGCGGCAGGGCGACAAGGAGAAGGCGGCCGCCTCCTACGCCAAGGCGCTCACCCTCAACAAGGACTACGAACCGGCGCGCAAGGGCTTTGCCCGCGTCGGCGGGCGGCCGGGGCAGAGCTATCAGCCGTTTTGAGAGTGCACGCGCGCAGGCTGGGCAAATTCGCCTGGCGCGGCCCTGATGACGAGCGCCGCCCTATCGCGAATTTGCCCACCGTTGTTTGCGCGGCCGCATGGTGGGCAAGCGCGCATTGCAAATCGCATCATGCGTTGAGAGCACACAGCAACGCGCGTTTGCCCACCCTGCGACGCAGGCTCAGGCGTGATCGACGCCGTGCGTCCGCAGCAGGTCCTTGAGCCGCTTGCGCGCGTAGAACATGCGCGTGCGCACGGTCGGCTCGGGAATCCGAAGGATGTCGGCGACCTCCTCCATCGACCTTTCGTGGTAATAGACGAGGTCTATCACCTCGCGCTGCGCCAGCGACAATTGCGTCATGCATTTGCGCAGAAGCGCGCCCGTGTCATTCTTCTCGACCATGCGCGCCGGATCGTCGGCCGGATCCTCGATCGCTTCCGCGGATTCGTCATCGAGATAGTCGGTGGTTCGGCCGCGCAGGTGCGACAACGCCTTGTAGTGCGCAATCGCCAGGATCCATGTGGACAGCTGCGAGCGCCCCTCGAAACGGCCGGCGTTGCGCCAGACGTCGAGGAACACGTCGCTCGTCAAGTCTTCTGCCGCGCCGTCACCAACCAGCCGCGCAATGAAGCGGTAGACGCGCAGGTTGTGGCGGGCGAACAGGACGTGCATGGCGCCCTTGTCGCCGCGCGCGATGCGGCGGATCAGGACGTCGTCGGCGGTGGTGGCCGGAATGGCGCTTCGCGCCGGCGCGGCGCCGCTCGACACTGCGTAATCGCTCTGCATGAGTCCCCTCCTACAGGCGACCCCGGAAGTTTTTTTCGTTGCTGTAGGAATAGTCGCGGGGCGTTTCTTCTGTTTTTCGTTCGGGGGCAAAATGGTTTCTTCCCGCCGCCGATTGTTTCGCGCCGCCGCGCAGACGATACAGACGACACAGACCGGCCTTTTTTGTCACCGAAACGCAATCAGCGCGCCGCCGACCCGGTCAGCAGGAACGGCCGCACGGCATCGAATCCGCCGTGGTCGTCATGATCATTGTGATTGGCATTGGCCAGGCGCACGAAGCGTTTGGGCGCCTGGATGAGACTGAACAAGCGTTCGCCATAGCCAATGGGAATGACATCGTCGCTGACGCCGTGCAGCACGAGCACCGGCGCGGAGATCCGTCCGACCCGCTGGTCGGAGCGGAACTGGTCCTTCATCAGCCAGCGCACCGGCACGATCGGATAGGCGGCAGCC
>DATFWC010000197.1:0-6505 GCA_035259885.1 Xanthobacteraceae bacterium | reverse complement strand
CTTCGATCCCTGGCACTTGCCGCTGCTCAATACGCTGATCCTGCTGACCTCCGGCACGACCGTGACGTGGGCGCATCACGCGCTCCTGGAGAACGACCGGCAGGGACTCAAGTGGGGCCTGATCCTGACCATCGCGCTCGGACTCGCCTTCACGGCGGTGCAGGCCTACGAGTACAGCCACGCCGCGTTCAACTACAAAGGCCATATCTACGGCGCCACCTTCTTCATGGCGACCGGCTTCCACGGCGCCCACGTGATCATCGGCACGATCTTCCTCACCGTGTGCCTTATCCGCGCCTTCCTCGGGCATTTCTCGCCCAAGCAGCATCTCGGCTTCGAGTTCGCCGCTTGGTACTGGCACTTCGTCGACGTGGTGTGGCTGTTCCTGTTCACCTGCATCTACGTGTGGGGTTCGGGCGGCGAGCATGCCGCTGCGGCCGCCGGCGGGCATTGACGCCGGGCGGCAATCCCAATCGTTGTCGTCATGGCCGGCTTGTCCCGGCCATCTTGCTTGTGAAGGCAGGGCGCTACGAACCGCGCCTATACCGGTGCGGCACGAAGGGGAGCGCCGTCACGGTGGCCGGCAGTTCCTTGTCGCGCACGATCAGCACGACCGGCGTACCGGGCTCGGCGTGGGCGCGGTCCACGTAGCCCATGGCGATCGGGCCATTGATGGTCGGGCCGAAGCCGCCCGACGTCACCTTGCCGATCACGCTTCCGTCGGGGCTGCGGATCTCCGCGCCTTCGCGCGCCGGCGCGCGGCCGTCCGGCCTGAGGCCGACGCGCAGCCGTGCCGGCCCGTCGGCGAGCTCGCGCTGGATGCGCGCGGCGCCGGCAAACCCGCCTTGCTCGCGCCGTCGGCGGCCGATCGACCAGGTCAGCGCCGCTTCGATCGGCGAGGTCGTCGCATCGATGTCGTGGCCGTACAGGCACAGGCCCGCTTCGAGACGGAGCGAGTCGCGGGCCCCCAGGCCGGCGAGCTTCACCCGCGCATCGTCGAGCAGTCGCTCGACGATCGCGTTCACGCGCGTGGCCTTGACGGAGATTTCATAGCCGTCCTCGCCGGTATAGCCGGAGCGGCTGATGTGGCAGTCGATCCCGTCGAAGCTGGCGCTCATGGCCGACATGAAGCTCATGGCGGCGGCCTCGCGCGCATGCCGCCCGACCACCTCGGCGGCAGCCGGCCCCTGCACGGCGATCAGCGCCCGATGGCCGGCGCGCAGGAGTTTGACGTTGCCCGGAAGCGTGGCCTCGAGATGGGCGAAGTCGGCCGCCTTGGGGGCAGCGTTGACGACCAGCATCAGCACGCCGTCCTCCGCCGGATCGCCCGACCGCGTGACCATCAGGTCGTCGAGGATGCCGCCGTCGTCGTTGAGGAACTGGGTGTAGCGCTGCCGTCCGGGCGCCAGCGCGAGGATGTCGGCCGGCACCAGCGCCTCGAGCGCGCCCGCCGTTGACTCATGATCCGGCCCGACCAGGAACGCCTGGCCCATGTGCGAGACATCGAACAGGCCGGCGGCGCTGCGGGTGTGGTTGTGCTCGGCGATGATGCCGTCGGCATACTGGACCGGCAGCGAATAGCCGGCGAACGGCACCATGCGGGCGCCGCGCGCCAGGTGCAGCGCGTTGAGCGGTGTGACCGAGAGATGTTCCGCCTGGGACTCGGCCGTCACCGCATCCGCATCCATGGGGTGTGCCTCAAAGCATTTTCCGGCAAAGTGGAAACCGGTTTGCCGTAGAAAATGCGACCACGGTCAAATTCGGTCAGTGCGAGCCGCGCAGTTTCGGGTCAGCCGTCTTCCTGCCGGTCTTCCTGGCGGGTTGCTCCTTGGCGGCGGCGGCATCAAACCCGACGTAGACGACATAGTTCTCGAGCGCCGCCCGCGACGGCACATTGAACGTGATGTCTTCCTCGATGTGCACGAACGGCACGTTGCTCTGGCCTTCTGCGATGGTCACCGGAAATTTGTAGAGCTTGGTCACGATCGTCTTCGGCTCCGGCCCTTCCTGCACCAGAGCGTAGCGCAGCGGAACCTCGATCTGGCCCGGCCCGCCGACCGGACCGACCACGACACGGCCCTGCACGCCGAGCTTGATCGTCATGCTCGACCCGCGCACGGTGCATTCGCGCGCCAGGCGCGCGATGGTGGCTTGGTAGCGCAGGGTGTTCGGTGAGGCGTCCTGGCTGGCGTTGAACGGCAGCGTTGACGCGCCGCTGCGGATATCGGCCACCGGGCAGTCCTGGGTCGGGTCCGGCGTGCTGACCAGCGCCTGCGCTTGCGCCTCGCCGGCGGGCGTCCCGGCGAACAAGCTGGTCACGCGGTCGCGAAACGAGCCGCCGGACGACGGTGGTGACGCCGAATCCAGAGAATTCGACGTACAGCCGGCCAGTGCTACGAGAACGAGCCCTGTCAGTACGTACGTGACGTGCCGCAACGCCTTACCCCACGTGCAACCCCAAGCTGCCCGGCGTTATAGCAGGTCAAAGGTGGCGTCCCCAAGGCCGGTTCTCATGGGGTGCTCCGAGGCCGCTCCCGCCACCAACGGCGTCTACATCCGCACATCGCTGCGCAGCAGCGCGTACAGCAGATGGTCCTGCCACACGCCGTTGATGCAGAGATATTCGCGGGCAAAGCCCTCGCGGCGAAACCCGGTCTTTTCCAGGAGCCGGACCGACGCGACGTTGTTCGGGATGCATGCCGCCTCCAGACGGTGCAGCCTGAGCGTGCCGAACGCGAACGGGATGAGTGCCAGCACGCCGGCCGTCATCAGGCCACGCATCGCGTAGGCCTCGCCGATCCAGTAGCCGAGGCTGCCGGCCTGGGCGACGCCGCGGCGGACATTGGCCAGTGTCAGGCCGCCGACCAGGGCATTGTCGGCGCGGCGGAACAGGAAGAACGGATAGGCCTGGTCGGTGCGCAGGTCTTCGGCATAACGCTTGAGCCGCCGCCGGAATGCGCCGCGCGTCAGGTCGTCGTGCAGCCAGGTCGGCTCCCACGGCGTCAGGAAGGAGCGGCTGGCCTCGCGCAGCGCCGCCCATTCGGGAAAGTCCACCATCTGCGGCGCACGCAGGAACACGCCGTCGCCCTCGATGATGGGCAGCGGCTCGGAGAAGGATACGGTGCGGAAGAAGGCCATGGACATGTCATCTCGGACGACGGCGGACCTCGGAAGACCAGATGGGGGCGCTCATCTCTTCTTTGTCCTTTTCGTCCGTTCACGCTGCGCGTCGGGCAAGACTTTCGGCAATCGTGGCGGCGCTTTCAAGATCGCGGCTGGGGCCGAGCGCGGCGACCGCCGGGCGGCTGCGGCCGATCAGGGCGCGTCCCGCCTGGCGGGCGCTTTCCACGGTGACCGCCTCGACCCTGGTGACAATCTCTTCCAGCGGAATCGGACGATCGTAGGCGATGATCTGGCGGGCCAGCTGCTCGGCGCGCGCGCCCGAGCTTTCCAGCGCCATCAGCAGGCCGGCCTTCATCTGCGTCTTCGCCCGCGCGACCTCGGCTTCATTGATCGTCTCGGCCGTGGCGGCGATCTCGTCGACCACGACGCGCATCAGCTCGCCGGCGTCCCGCGCGTCGGTTCCGGCATAGAGGCCGAACAGGCCGGTATCGAAATAGGGCCAGTGGAAGGCGTAGATGGCGTAACACAGGCCGCGTTTCTCGCGCACTTCCTGGAACAGGCGCGACGACATGCCGCCGCCCAGCACGCTGGTGAAGACCTGCAGGCTGTACAGGTTGGGGTCGCGTTGCGGCACGCCTTCCAGCGCCAGCGTGATGTGCACCTGCTCGAGGTTGCGCCGCTCGGTGCGGACGCCGCCATGGAAGCGGGCAGGCTCCGGCGCCGGCGCTGCTGAACCGTTGAAGTGGCCGAACCGGCGTTCCACGTCGGCCACGATGGCGGCGTGGTTGACTGCGCCGGCGGCCGCGATGACCATGTCGGGCCCGCGGTAGTGGCGCGCCAGGTAGGCGCGCAGGCGCGCCGCATCGAACGAACGCACGGTCTGCGCCGTGCCGAGGATGGAGCGGCCCACCGGCTGGCCCGGGAAGGCGACCGCCTGCAGGTGATCGAACACCAGCTCGTCCGGCGTGTCCTCGGCGGCGCCGATCTCCTGCACGATGACGTTCTGCTCCCGCGACAGCTCGGCCGGATCGAAGGACGGGTTGGACAGGATGTCGGCCAGCACGTCGAGCGCCAGCGGCACGTCGGCCTTGAGCACGCGCGCGTAATAGGCCGTGGTCTCGACGCTGGTCGCCGCGTTGAGGTCGCCGCCCACCGCTTCGATCTCCTCGGCGATCTGGCGCGCGCTGCGCCGCGACGTGCCCTTGAACGCCATGTGCTCGAGCAGATGCGAGATCCCGTGCTCGTCCGGCTTCTCGTCGCGGCTGCCGCAGGCGACCCACACGCCGAGCGAGGCCGTCTCCAGGTGCGACATGTCGTCGGTGACGATGACCAGGCCGGAGGGGAGGCGGGTGACGTTGACGCTCATGCGGCGGCTCCTTCTTGCGCGGCGCGGCTGGCCGCGAGGACAAAACGCTCAACTGCGCTCTGGTCGGCCGGAAGCACGTGCACGCGCTCCGGGCGCTGGGTGAGGTCGGCGAGCCAGTCGGGCAGGGACGGCACGGCGCCGCAGGCGGCGGCGACCGCGTCGGGAAACTTTGCCGGATGCGCGGTGCCGAGCACCACCATGGGCAGCGCCGGGTCGCGGCTTTCCTTCTCGGCCACCGCCACGCCCACGGCGCTGTGCGGGTCGAGCAGGGTACCGGTCTCCTTGCGCACGGTGCGGATGGTTGCGGCCGTCTCGTCCTCGTCGGCGCGCCCGGCCGAGAACACCGACCGGATCTGGCTGAGCGCGCGCGCGTCGATGCGGAAGCCGCGTGACTGCGCCAGCGACCCCATGTTGGCGCGCACCGCGCGGGCATTGCGGCCGTTGGCCTCGAACAGCAGCCGTTCGAAGTTCGACGACACCTGGATGTCCATCGAGGGCGAGGTGGTGGCAGTCACGTCGCGCAGCTCGTAGGCGCCGGTCGCCAGCGTGCGCACCAGGATGTCGTTGACGTTGGTGGCGATCACCAGCCGCTCGATCGGCAGGCCCATGCGCGACGCCACGTAGCCGGCAAAGATGTCGCCGAAGTTTCCGGTCGGCACTGTGAACGCGACCTTGCGGTGCGGGCTGCCCAGCACCACCGCGGTGGTGAAATAGTAGACCACCTGCGCGACGATGCGCGCCCAGTTGATCGAGTTGATGGCGGTGAGGCGCACGCGGTCGCGAAAGGCGTGGTGGTTGAACAGGCTTTTCACGATCGCCTGGCAATCGTCGAACGTGCCGTCGATGGCGATGGCGTGCACGTTGTCGTCGGCAGCTGTCGTCATCATCCGGCGCTGCACCTCGGAGATGCGTCCGTTGGGAAACAGGACGACGATATCGACATGGCTGCGCCCGCGAAAAGCTTCGACGGCGGCGCCGCCGGTGTCGCCCGAGGTAGCGCCGACGATGGTGGCGCGCTCGCCGCGTGCCGCCAGCAGCTGGTCCATCAGCCGCGCCAGGAGCTGCATAGCCAGATCCTTGAAGGCCAGCGTCGGCCCGTGAAACAGCTCCGCGAGGAAGCAGTTGGCGCCGTATTGGACGACCGGGACCACGGCCGGGTGGCGGAACGTGTCGTAAGCCTCGCGCGCCATGCGGGCGAGGTCGGCCTCCGGGACGGCGTCGCCGACGAACGGTCGGATCACCTCGACGGCCACCTCGGCGTAGGGCTTCCCGGCCAGAGCGGCGATCGCCTCCGGGGCAAAAACCGGCCAGGATTCAGGCACATAGAGGCCGCCATCGCGGGCAAGCCCGGTCAACGTGACTTCGCCGAAGGGCAGAGTCGGGGCCTCGCCGCGGGTGGAGACGTAGCGCATTCTTAAGTCCTGAGCCGGGGGCCGGACACTAGCCTACGGGCCGGCGTAATGGAAACAGGATGGGGCTCCGGCGCAGCACCCTTCGAGGCGCCCACTTCGCGGGGCTCCTCAGGGTGACGAACGCTGTGAAAAATGGGGCTTTTGGTCGGTTGGTGGTAGCGGGCGCCGGACGCATCCTGAGGAGCGGCCGAAGGCTGCGTGTCGAAGGATGGCCGCATACTCCCGAGGCTCAACCGTAGAGCGCCCTGGGCAGCCACAGCGCCAGCCCGGGAAACAGGAACATGAGGACAATCAGGATCAGCGGCGCCAGCAGGAACGGGATGATGCCGCGGTAGATGCTGGTGATCTTCACGTCGGGCGCCTGCGCCTGGATGACGAACAGGTTCATACCCACGGGCGGATGAATCAGGCCGACCTCGACCATGACCACCACCACGATGGCGAACCAGATCGGGTCGTAGCCGAACTTCGTGACGATCGGCTGGAACACCGGCACCGTAATCAGCACCATGCCGATGCCTTCGAGGAAGCATCCGAGCAGGATGTAGCCGAGGATGATCATGATCATGACGGCAAGCCCGCTCAGCGCCAGCGCGCGGGCGCC
>DATFWC010000196.1:0-6100 GCA_035259885.1 Xanthobacteraceae bacterium | reverse complement strand
GCGCTCCGAGTTGACGTACAGAATGTCGTCGCCGACCACGCGCAGCTTGTGACAGTGCACGCCGGCCGGCGCCTTGAACTCCCACACCTTGCGCGGGTTGCGCGGGTCGCGCACGTCGTGCACCGTAAAACCTTCCGGCGCAAAGCCGCTCGACGAGCCCACCGATCCGACGTAGGCGTGCCCCTTGTGCACCTCGACCAGGCTGCCGCAGCCCCAGGCGGCGGACGGATCATGGCCGATGAGGCGAAAGTTCCTGGCTTCCTCGGGAAAACGGCTGGTCATGACAACACTCCTCGCAACGATACGACCGACATTCAATGCGGCTGATATCGGCCGCCGATCACCGGCTGGCTCTGGCCGAGGCCGGGCAGCTCCCAGACGCCGGCGCCGCCGGGGTTCTTGTCGGCCGCGATATTGGCGTCGATGAGATACGGCTTGCCGCTGGCCACCGCGGCGCGCACCGCGTCGGCGAGATCGGCCGGGCGGTCGACGCTCACACCGTCGATGCCGGCGGCGCGCGCCATGGCGGCGAAGTCGGGATTGTAGGGTTGTCCGGTCGCCGGATGCTTGAAATCGGTGGCGAGCTCGCGGCCGTCGAGATACCCGCGCTGCAGCCCGCGGATCGACGCGTAGGCGTAGTTGTTCCACACCACCCACACGACGGGAATCGCATATTCGACCGCGGTGCCGAGCACACTCGCATGCATGAAGAACGCGCCGTCGCCCACCACCGCCACGCACGGGCGGTCGGGCGCCGCCAGCTTGGCGCCCAGCGCGCCGGCGACGCCAAAACCCATGGGCCCGAACCCCATGCAGCCGATCAGCGAATCCGGGCGCTTGGGCTTGCAATATTGCAGCAGCCAGTTGTGGTGGATACCGATGTCGCTCACCAGGATGGCGTCGTCGGTCAGCGCCTTGTCGATCTCGTGGGCAGCGCGCTGCGGATTGATCGGGCTCGCGTCGTCCTTGAAGCCTGGCGCGATGTGGTCGTTCCACTGCTTGCGGTAGCCGTCGATCGTGGCGAGCCATTTTTTGCGCGCGCTGCCGCTGCCATTTGCCTTGCGCGCGTCGAGCTCGGCCAGAACCTGGCGCAGGAAGGTGCGTACGTCCGCCATGAGGCCGAGCGCCACCGGATAGTTGCGCGCGATCTCGTCGGGATCGATGTCGACATGGATGAGTTTGGTCGGAGGAATGGTGAACGAGTAGCCGGGCAGCCACGAGCTGGAGGTGCGGTCGTCGAAGCGCACGCCGAGCGCCAGCAGCACGTCGGCCTGCCGCGCGGCGTGGTTGGCGTGGTAGAGCCCGTTGCGCGCCACCAGGCCGAGCGCGAGCGGATGTTCGCTGGGAAGCGCACCGAGGCCGCTCGCCGAGCAGGCGACGGGGATCTGCAGCCGCTCGGCGAGGCGCTTGAGGTCTTCGGTGGCGCCACCGTATTTCACGCCCTGGCCGACAAGAATGACCGGCCGCTCGGCTGCGACCAGCATGTCGACCGCTTTGGTCACGCCCTCGGGATCGGCGCCGCAGCGGCTCGAGATGTTGGCGTTCCACTCGTCGGGCCTCGGGGTTTCCTCGGCGGCGGCCTCCTTGAAAATGTCGAATGGCACGTCGAGCACCACCGGCCCGGGACGCCCGGTGACCATCGTCTTCCACGCCTGGCGCACGGCAAGCGGCACCATGTCGCCGCGCGTCGGCTGGAACACGCGCTTGCAGCAGCTCCGCACCATGGAGGGGAAATCGGCCTGGTAGTGGCGATAAAGCTCCTGGAAGGCGCCGCGATTGAACTGGCTGGTGGGAATGTTGCCGGTAACCGCCAGGAACGGCACCGAATCGAGAAATGAATTGGCGAGCGCGATCGGCAGGTTGGTGGAGCCTGGCCCGCACGAGGTGAATGTGGCGGTGGGCTTTCCCGAGACGCGGTAGTAGCAGTCGGCCATGAAGCCGGCGACGGTCTCGTGGTGGACCGAGATGGTCTTGATGTCCTGGCTGCGCTCGTAGAGGGCGTCGATGAACTGGATGTTGCCGTGCCCGCACAGCCCGAACACGTACGGCACCTTTTCGCGAATCAGGTAGTCGACGATGACTTGGCCGCCATCGAGCATGTTTTTCGTCATCGTGGCTCCTTCCCGTCATAAAATCCCGGGCGGCAATTTATCGGCGGTTTTCCGTTCCGTCCGCAGGAATCCGAATGGCTGCCGGTCATCGGCCTAAGCCGCTGGCCGAAAAGGTGAAACGGCGAGGTGCCGAGCCCGCTGGCGGGCTGTGCAAACCCGGTATGGTTTCCGATCCATTAACGAAGGTTGGCTAGGGTCGCTGAAACCAACCTCGTCGGCTCAGTGCCTTGATCCAGATCGTCTGTCCCAACTGTGCGACCAGCTATGACATGCAGCCGGCGGCGCTGGGTCGCGACGGCCGCTCCGTCCGCTGCGCGCGCTGCCGCACGGTCTGGCACGCCGTGCCCGAGCCGGAGCCCGTGACGGCTACGGCCACCCCGGCCACCGCCATGCCGGCCGTCGTCGCTGCCGCCGCCGCGGAACCGCAAGCCGCCAAGGACGCTGCCGCCGACGAGTTCGACTGGTCGCTCGGCAGCGAGGACGGCGGCAACGGCGCCAAGCCGGACGCGCCCGCGGCCGCCAAGGCACTGGAAACTGCCGCGCCCGTCGAGGACCTGGGGCAAGGCGCCGTGGACGACATCTTCGCGGCCGCCGACACCAAGGCGATCGCGCCCGGCGAGGTGCCGTCAGTGGTTCCGACCATCGACGCCGACGTGGCGCCGGAGCCGCAGGTCGCGGCCGAGCTCGAGAACATCGAGACCGTCGCGGCCCGTCGGGCGCCCAAGGCGAAAAAATCGCGCAAGCGGACGTTTCCCTGGCCGCGTCCGGGCCTGCGCGCCGCGATCGTGGCGTTCGCCGTCATCCTGGCCGGGCTGATCGCCGGCCGCGCGAAAGTCGTCCAGGTCGCGCCGCAGACCGCGTCGCTATATGGCGCCATCGGCCTGCCGGTGAACCTGCGCGGCCTGGTGTTCGAGAACGTGCGCACGACCGGCGAAGTCCACGAGGGCGTGCCGGTGCTGATCGTCGAGGGCAGCATTGCCAACGCGGTCAACCGCAATGTCGAGGTGCCGCGGCTGCGCTTTGCCATGCGCAACCGCGCTGGACAGGAGATCTACGCGTGGACGAGCGTAACCGGGCGCAGCATCCTGGCGCCCGGAGAAACTGCTGCGTTCCGCACCCGGCTGGCCTCGCCGCCGGCCGAAGGCCGCGACGTCGCCGTGCGCTTCTTCACGCGCCGAGATTTTCTCGCCGGCATGCGGTAAGGCGTCCTGGCGCGAGATGACCTATCTTCGAATCGCCATCTCGCGCTGGGTTATGGTTGGAGCATGATCCTTTCCGAAAACCGGTGCCCACTTTTCGGGATCATGCTCTAATGGCGCACATCTTGATCGCCGAGGACGAAGAGAGCCTGCGCGGCTTCGTGACGCGCGCGCTGACCGAGATCGGTCACGAGGTCGTCGCTGTCGGCGACGGGGCCGAGGCGCTCGAGCGGCTGACCCGGGACAAATTCGACCTCCTGCTGGCCGACATCAAGATGCCAGTGATGGACGGCATCGCGCTGGCGCTCGCGGCGGCGCGCGACCATCCCGATGTCGTCATCCTGCTGATGACCGGCTACGCCGACCAGCGCGAGCGCGCCTACGGCCTCGACGCGCTGATCCATGACGTCATCGCCAAGCCGTTCACGCTGGCCGAGATCCGCGCCGTGGTCACGGCGGCGCTCGAGGCAGGCGCGCAGGGCGGGCGGTAGGCTCCCTCCGCCAGGATGGCAGGCTACGCCTGCGAGATGAACTTCGTGTTGAGGTAGGCGCCGAGACCCTCGGTGCCGCCTTCGCTGCCGTGGCCGGATTCCTTGACGCCGCCGAACGGCGTTTCGGGCGTGGAGACGGCGATCGAGTTGACGCCGACCATGCCGGACTGCATGGCGTCGCCGATCGCGGCGGCGGTGGAGTTCGATGACGTGAAGGCGTAGGCGGCGAGCCCGTAGGGCAGGGAGTTGGCGCGCTCCACCACCTCGTCAAAGCTCTTGAATGTCACGATCGGCGCGATCGGGCCGAACGGCTCCTCCGTCATCACCTTGGCGTCGTCGGGCACGTCGGTGACCACGGTCGGCTCGAAGAAGAAGCCCTGGTTGCCGTGGCGGTTGCCGCCGGTCTGGACTTTTCCGCCGCGGCTCTTGGCATCGGCGACGAAGGTGTCCATCGCGTCGATGCGGCGCGCATTGGCCATCGGGCCCATCGTCGTGTCCTTCTCCAGCCCGTCGCCGAGCTGGATCGCCTTGGCGTATTCGGTGAAGCGGGTGAGGAACTTTTTGTACACCGGCTCCTGCACGTAGAAGCGCGTCGGCGAGATGCACACCTGCCCGGCGTTGCGGTACTTGAAAGCCGCGATGGTGTCGGCCGCCTTCTCGGCGTCGGCGTCGGCGAACACCACCACCGGCGAATGGCCGCCGAGCTCCATCGTGGTGCGCTTCATGCCCTTGGCGGCGAGCATCGCCAGGTGCTTTCCCACCGGGATCGAGCCGGTGAAGGAAATCTTGCGCACCGCGTCCTTGGCCAGCAGGTGCTCCGACACTTGCGCCGGCACGCCGAACACGAGGTTGAGCACGCCCGCCGGCAGGCCGGCGTCGGCGAAGCAGCGCACCAGCTCGACGCAGGAGCCGGGCGTCTCCTCCGAGGCCTTGAGGATGAGGGCGCAGCCGGCGGCAAGCGACCCGCCGATTTTGCGCGCCGGGGTGAGCACGGGGAAATTCCACGGCGTGAATGCCGCCACGATGCCGACCGGCTCCTGGATGACGAGCTGGCGTGTGCCCTTGGCGCGCCCCGGCACGATGCGGCCATAGGCGCGGCGGCCTTCCTCGGCATACCAGTCGATGATGTCGGCCGAGGTGATCACCTCGGCCCGCGCCTCGGCGTAGACCTTGCCCTGCTCCTGCACCAGGATCTTTGAAATCGCGTCGTGGCGCTCGCGCATGAGGTCGGCGGCCTTGCGCATGATGCGGGCGCGGTCATAGGCCGAGGTCATGCGCCACAGGGCAAAACCCTTCTGCGCTGCTTCGAGGGCGCGATCGAGGTCGGCCGCGGAGGCATGCGGCAGGTGCGCCAGCGGCTTCGCGCTCGCCGGGTTGAGCACGTCCTCGCCCTTGCGGCCTTCGCCATTCGACCAGGTGCCATCGATATAGAGCTGGAGCTGCGTGTACATTTTCGGGTCCTCCCGACATGTGTGCTGGCTGGCGATGATTTAGCAGCTTTCCACGGCTGGTTCATCCCCGGTCTGTAGGGTGGGCAAATTCGCCTGTTGCGGCACTCATGGTGGGCAGCGGGTTGCGTGCTGGGCAGGCGCGGCGTCCGCTTTATCGCCGAAGAAGGATCTCGATCTGTGCGTTGAGCTGCTTGAAGTATTCTTCGCCCGAAAGAACATCGCCGCGCGCGACCGATGCCCGAGCCTGATCCACATACGGCTTGGCCCAAGCGAAATCGTCGGTATGCATCGCCATGAGGTCGGCAACGGCCGTAGCCAGTGCTTCGTCGATGGACGCGAACTGTCCAGCCGCGACCTGGGCCTCAAGCCATTTCTGCTGTTCGGGCGGAAGCGTAACGTTCATTCAACTCATATAGGCCGGTCTCGCATGGGAGGCCAGCATGCAGCGGGTCAAAAATCCTTCAGCAGCCGCTCGATATAGTCGAGCTCGAGCTGCGGCCGGAAGCTCTCGCCGAAGCGGCGGCGCAGCTCCTCGAGAATGCGGCGTGCGCGCTGCACGTCGATCTCGCCCGGCACCTTGACGGTGGTGTCGTCGCCGTAATCGCGCCCGCGCAGCGGACGGCCGAGCGGATCGGTGTCCTGGTTGGCGCGCGCCTGGCCGGTGCGTCCGGGCTGGCCGGGGCCCGGCCCCTGCTGCTGCTGCATCATCTGGGCAAGGCCCTGCGCGCCTTTGCGCATCGCTTCGAGCGCACGGCCCTGCGCATCCACCGCGCCGTCGGCATTGCCCTCGCCCAGCGCGCCTTCCGCTTCGCCCATGGCTTCGCCGGCGCGGCCGAGCTGGTCCGATT
>DATFWC010000195.1:0-7630 GCA_035259885.1 Xanthobacteraceae bacterium | reverse complement strand
CCGATATTTAACATAATTGTTAATTGCGTGGTATGTTAAATGCCAGACCCGCTGTCAGCCACCCTCTCGGCTCTCGCCGACCCCACGCGGCGCGCCATTCTGGCGCGGCTGGTGCAAGGCGAGGCGACGGTGAACGAGCTGGCCAAGCCCTTCGAGATCAGCCTCCCGGCGGTGTCGCGCCACCTGAAAGTGCTCGAGCGCGCCGGGCTGATCTCACGCGGTCGTGCGGCGCAGTGGCGGCCGTGTCGGCTGGAAGTGCGAAGCCTCAGGGCCGTCGACGACTGGCTCTCGATCTATCGGCGGTTCTGGGACGAGAGCTTCGACAGGATGGCTGCCTACATCGACGAGCTCAAAGCAGGGGCCGGTGATGCCCGCCGCAAAAAAGATCGCTGACAACGAACTGCTCATCGTCCGCACCTTCGACGCGCCGGCGTCGATCGTGTTCGCGCTCTGGTCGGACGCGGAGCACATGAAGCGCTGGGCCGGTCCGAGAAACTTCACCTGCCCGGAGGCAATCATCGATTTCCGTGTCGGCGGCACCTATCGCGTGATGATCGAATCGGCCGAGCATGGCGAGAACTGGTTCGGCGGCGTCTATCGCGAGATCGTGCGGGACAAGCGCCTGGTTTTCACCTTCACGTGGGAGAATGAAGGGCCGTCCGCGGGGATCGAAACGCTCGTGACGATCACGTTGGCAGAGCGTGACGGCAAGACCGTCCAGACATTCCATCAGGCACCGTTCCGCGACGTCGAGCGGCGCGACAGCCATGTCGGCGGTTGGAGTGAAGCGTTCGACAAGCAGGCAGCCTATGCCGAGAAGATCGCAAAGGAGCAGGCAGCATGATCACGATCACCGCTTTTCCCTGGGTACCGCCGTTCGCACGTGGCCAGGTCCGCGATTTGCGTGTGCGCTGGGCGCTCGAGGAGGCCGGGCTCCCCTACAAGACGCGCCTGCTCGAGCAGGGCGAGGGGGACACCGCGGACTATCGCGCGCTGCAACCCTTCGGGCAGGTGCCGATCTTCATGGAAGACGACTTCGTGTTGTTCGAATCGGGGGCCATCGTGCTCCATATCGGCGAGCGGAGCGAAGTGCTTCTGCCGAAGGATCCCGCGGCGCGGGGCCGCGCGACGCAGTGGCTGATCGCGGCCCTCAATTCCATCGAGCCGTTCGTGATGAACGTCGCGTTGATTGACCTGTTCTACGCCGATCAGGAGTGGGCAAAACTTCGCCGCCCCAGTGCCGAAGCGTTCGTACGTCACCGACTCGGGTCGTTGTCGAAGACGCTGGACGACAAACCCTATCTCGACGGCGACCGCTTCACCGCAGGCGATCTGATGATGTCGACCGTGCTTCGCATCCTCCATCACACCGACATCGTGACGAGCGACCGGCGCCTCGCCGCCTATGTGGAGCGGTGCACCGCCCGGCCGGCATTCGGGCGCGCGCTCGACGCACAGCTCGGCGACTTTCGGCAAGCGGCGTGATCGCCGCGCGACGTTCCGGACCGCGCCTGAACCACAAGCTCGGCGTGCTCGGCGTGACGCGGGGCGGCGCCCACAACGCGGGAGGGGAGCCTGCCGCGAAGCCGAGACGCCGGCGCCCGCGCTCTACCCGATGACTGCCAGACCGCAGCGGCTGATGCGCGTGGCGCTGGCCAGCCGCGACAGGTGATAGCCGGTCGACTCCCGCGCGCAGGCGCGCGGCAATCAGTTTGAATTTATCGTCAGATGGACGCGATTGTAGGTGCCGTCATGCGAATAGGTCAGGCCGCTGGCATAAGCCTGCAGGAGCATCAGTCCACGCCCTCCGGGACTCGCGGACTCGAGGGATTGTGCGTCGGGGCCACGCGCAGGACCGGTCGGATCGAAGGGCGCACGCGAATCCAGGAAGTCGACTTCGATACCGCTGCCGAGCCGGCGCAGCGTCACAACCATATGATCGGCGTCTGTCCGCGCGACACCATGTTGGACCGCATTGGCGGCAAGCTCGGCGATGCAAAGCCGGACAGCAAAAATCGCGCGCTGGCTTGCACCCCAGCGCGCGCCGATCTCCTCCAGCCAGCTGTCGATCGCGGCGACGTCACTTCCACTCATTCCGAATGAGCGCGTTTCTACGTCGTCACGCATAGCGCGCATCCGCGCTGAACGATGAGTTCAGCTTTGGAACGCAGCAAGGATTTCGCCCTCGGAGCGGACGATGGGAAGCATCTGTTCCAAACCAGCGGTGACCAGAACTTCAGTGACCATCGGTGTTGGATTGAGCAATAGAAACTTGCCATTGGCACGCGATACCGCTTTGGCCGCCATGACCAGGTGGCGGATTCCGATCGAGGCGATGAAGTCCACGCCGACCATATCGACGACGACGTTCTTGCGCGATCCCGCGACCGTGGCCAGAGGCAAGTCGATCTTCTCGGCACCTGCTATGTCGAGCTTGCCGATCAGCGTCACCCTTTTGCTCGCATCGTCCAATTCGGAAATAATGATCTCCATCTCCGCCAACCTCGTTCATGTAACAAGATGATGACACTTTATTTATGCCGATTATGAAAGCCAAGTGACGCTTGGGTGACAGTATCGGCGAGGTTCTCTACGGACCGCGCAGGGCAAACAGCAAGGCGGCGACGTCGTCCGAAGCGGCAAGGCCCGCCTCAAAATGCCTGATGGCGGCCATCAAACCAGCGAGCGGCGCATTCTCGCCAGGCGCTGCCGCCGCCAGGAACTGGCGGACACGCTTCTCGCCGAACAGCGCGCCGGACGGATCGGCTGCCTCGGTCACCCCGTCGGTAACGATCAGGACGCTGTCACCCGGCGCAAGCGCAATGTCCGCTGACTTGTGCGTGGTGCTTTCGAGGAGTCCGAGCGGCGGCCCACCGAGCCCGGTGAGCGTTTGGATTTCGCCTGTCGCCGTGCGCAGAAGCGGCGGCAGATGGCCGGCCCGCACATAAGACAGCCGGCTGGTCTGGCCATCGAAACACGCGAGCAGCAGGGTCACGAACATGCTGGTTGCATTATTTTTGCTCAGCGCCGCATTGATGAGATTGGCGGCGCCTGCAGGGTCGCGAAACAACGCCGCCGCATCCGGCCGGGCGGCGATCCCGCGGATCAGTGAATGGGTTCGCGCCATGAACAGCGCTGCTCCCGCGCCTTTGTGCGAGACGTCACCCAGCGCGAGCACCAGCAGGTCGTCGTCGATCTCGAAATAGTCGACCAGATCGCCGCCGACTTCCTTGGCCGGTTCGAGGACCAGATCGATGGCAAACGGGCGGCCACCGATCACGCCTCGCACCGGTGGCGGCGCGAGCTCCAGTTGCAGGATGCGGGCTTCCTTCAGTTCCGTCTGTTTGCGCTGCAATTCCTCGCGCAGGGCGAGTTCGGCGCGGTGCCGGTCAGTGACGTCGTAGAAGCCGGTCAAGACCGCCGGAGCCCATTCGAAGACGAAAGGCACCGGCGATACCAGCGCCCAGAATTCGCTGCCGTCGGCCCGGCGAACCACGGTTTCGAAATCGATCGAAGCCGCGCCCGGCTGCGCGGTGACGATCTTTTCGACCTCCGCGCCCGAAAGATGCGCGGCGAGGTCGATGGCCTCCGGCGAGATGCCAATGTCCAGACCGAACAGTCGCCGAAAGCGGCCGTTGACGTGCTTGAGCAGGCCGTCCTCCTGCGCGATGACGGCGAGGGCGACAGGAGCCTTGTCCAGGATCGTCCTCACCTGACGTTCACTGTCCTTAACCAGGTATTCGGCGTGCCGCTGTTCGCTCGTGTCGGTATACAGCATGACCAACCCGCCGTCGGGCAGCGCGTGCCGCCGGCATTCGAGCACGCGCCCGTTCGGAAGCATCCGCTCGGCGACATAAGCCTGGTCGAGTGCGGTTGTCAGTTCGCGTATCGCAGTGTCGATGCTTTTCGCTTGCGTTCCGAAATCTCCGCGCCGCGCCAGAATAGCTACGAAGTCCTCAAAGATGAGAGGAGCCGACAGAACGGCGCCGGACAGATCAAGAAGTTCCTCAAACTGTCGATTCCAGCCGACGAGACGGTGGCCAGCGTCGAACATCGCGACGCCCTGCATGGTGCTGTTCAGCATCGTTCGCAGGATCGCGGGTTTTTCCCCCGTTTGGCTGCGGACACCGCCAAACTCGGGGCGACGACGTTTCGACGACTTGACAGGCATTGATCGCGGTCCACACGGCTTGAACTCCATGCGTCAGTTTAGGGAAATAACCAGCCACGACAACGGCCTGGCGGATGCTGGGCTGACCATGAGAAGGGTAGATATGCCCTGCAGCGGCCCGGAGGCATCGCGCCGCGCGCGGCCGTCTATTGCACGGCATTGCCGGCGCGGCAGGCGATTGCGCCCGCCCGCGCCGCCATTTATTGAATCAGCAAGGTCCCGTAGCTCAGCCGGATAGAGCAGCGGTTTCCTAAACCGAAGGTCGCAGGTTCGAGTCCTGCCGGGACCGCCAAAGTTTGGGAGGAACTTTGATGGCTCGTGCATCGCGGGTAGGCGTCGTCTCGCACGCCGGTTTCTTGTTGGCTTGCCTCGCCGTGGCGGCTTTTGCGTCACCTCCGGCCGCGGCCCAGGACTGGCCGTCGCGCAACATCACGGTGGTCGTCCCGCTCGGCGCCGGCAGCGCCAGCGACATCATGGCGCGCGTCGTCATGGAGCAGGTGGCCAAGCAGCTCGGACAGACGATCGTCATCGAGAACCGGCCTGGCGCCGGCGGCACGATCGGAGCCAGCGCGGTCGCGAAAGCCGCTCCCGACGGCTACACGGTCCTGGCTTACGGGGCGCTCGGCACCGCTCGTGCGCTCTACGCCAAGCTGCCCTACGACACGCTGAGCGATTTCATTCCCGTCATCCCGTTCGGACAGCAGCCGCTGGCCATCGTGACCGCGCCAACCAAGTACAAGACCCTGCGCGACATGATCGCGGCCGCCAAGGCCAAGCCCGGCGCTTTCAACTATTCGACCGCGGGCGCCGGATCGGCCTCGCATTTCGGCGCCGAGCGCCTGCGCCTGAGCGCTGGGTTCGAGGCGCAGCACATCGCCTTCAAGGGCGCGTCCGAAGCCGTGACCGAGGTCGTGGCCGAACGGGTGGACTTCAGCGTGCAGCCGTTCACCACGACGCTCAGCCTGCTGCGTGACGGCAAGCTCGTTGCCCTTGCGGTGAGCGCGCACAAGCGCGCCTCGCTCATGCCCGAGGTGCCGACCACGATCGAGGCCGGCCTGCCCGCGGACTCGGTCTATCCGTTTTACAGCGGGCTGTTCCTGCCGGCGAACGCGCCGCGCGCCATCGTCGAGAGGCTGCACCAGGAGACCGCCAAGGCGCTGCAGGCCCCCGCCGTGCGCGAACGGTTCACCGCGCTCGGCATCGAACCGATGCCGATGACGCTCGCCGAGTTCGCCGCGTTCTTCAAGAACGACGTCGAGGCGACCGTGGCGCTGGCGAAGGCCGCCAAAATCCAACCTCAGTAGTGCGTCGCAGCCCATCGTCGCCAAACCTCGTCACGCGTCATGAAACTCACTGGCGAGATCACCGTCACGGCGCCGCGCGAAACCGTGTTCGGCAAGCTGCGCGATGCGCGTTTCTTCGCCTCCTGCGTCGATGGCGTGCACGACCTCAACGAGATCGACGCGACGCACTATGCGGCGACGTTCGAGACGAAAATCGCCTACATGAAATTCAAGTTCGCCGTCACCGTCGAGCTCATGCGCATCGAGCCGCCGAGCGAGATCGAGGCGAAGGTGGAAGGCGTGCCACTGGGAGTCGTGGGTCGGCTCACGGCGCGCTCCATCCTGCAACTCGCCGAGGCCGGCGAGGAGACGAAAATTCGTTACGAAACCGAGTCGACCTTGGCCGGCAAGCTGGGCAGTATTGGCCAGCCGGTGCTGCGCGCGAAGGCGAAGGAGATGGAACGCGAGTTTGCCAAGAGGTTGCAGGCGCATTTTGCGGCGCCCGGCGCCGCAGGAGGAGCCTGATTTGATCCCGTTCGAACTCGCCGAGCCGCGCACGCTCGCCGAAGCGCTGGCGCTCATCGATCCGGACGATCCGTCGGTGCGGCCGATCGCGGGCGGCACCGCCCTGATGCTGATGATGAAGGCGGCGGTGTTCCGGCCCACGCGCCTGGTCAGCCTGCGCCGCATTGAGAAGAAATTTTCCGCCATAGCGGAAGCCAATGGCGGGCTGGGCATCGGCGCCATGGTGACCCTGTCGGCGCTCGAGCGCTCGGCCGCGGTGCGCGCCAAGGTGCCGGTGCTGGGCAACACATTGCGCATCCTGTCCAACGTGCGCGTGCGCAACGTCGCCACGGTCGGCGGCAATCTCGCCCATGGCGATCCGCACATGGACCTGCCGCCGGTGCTGATCGCGCTCGGCGCCAGCGTGGCGACAGCATCACCCAAGGGCGAGCGCGTGCTGGCTGTGGAGGACCTCTTCGCCGGCTATTACGAGACCGTGCTGGAACGCAATGAGCTGATCACCGAGCTGCGCATCCCGGCGCAGGGCAAGCGGCGCGCTGCCTACCTCAAGGTCACGGCCGGCTCGGCCGACGACTGGCCGGCGCTCGGCGTGGCGGCCTCTGTCGAGGCCGAAGGCAAGGCGATCAAATCGATCCGGCTGGTGGCGAGCGCTGCCACCGAAAAGGCCACGCGTCTCAAGGCAGCGGAAAAAGTGCTGGCCGGCGCTGCGATCGATGCGGCAGCGCTGGCGCGTGCCGGCGATGCGGCGGCCGGCGAGGTGGAGATTCTCGCCGACGTGCGCGGCTCGGCCGCCTACAAGCGCGAGCTCCTGCGCGTCCATGTCGGGCGCGCGGTGCAGCAAGCCCTCGCCAGCAATGGAGCGCCGTGATGACAACCACGACGATGCAGCGCGGCGAGGTCGGCCGCTCGCTCCCGCGGCTGGAAGCGCGCGACAAGGTGTCGGGCCGCGCGCAGTACATGCATACGCTGCAGCTGCCGCGCATGCTCACCGGGAAGATCTTTCGCAGCACGGTGGCGCACGGCCGCATCCGCTCGATCGACACCAGCGCGGCGCGCGCGCTGCCGGGCGTGCACGCCGTGATCACGGCCGAGGATGTGCAAAGAATCATTCCCGAGCCCTATTACGGGCCGGCCTTCCACGACCAGCCGATCCTGGCCATCGACAAGGTGCACTACGTCGGCGAGCCGGTGGCGGTCGTGCTCGCCGCCGATCCGCACGTGGCCGAGGAAGCTGCCCAGCTCATCGTCGCCGAGTACGACGAGCTTCCGGCCGTGTTCGACGAGGTCGAGGCGGCGACATCGGGCGTGCACGTGCACGAGGAACTCAAGCCCGCCGGCACATTTCCCGACCTGAAGCACCTCAAGGGGCGCAAGGGCACCAACGTGGCGCTCGACTTCCGGCTGCGGCGCGGCGATACGGCCGCCGCCTTCAAGGCGGCGGCACATGTGTTCGAGCACAGCTTCCGCACCCAGCAATGCCTGCACCTGGCCCTGGAGCCGTTCGTCTCGCTGGCCGACGCCAGGCAGGACCGCGTCACCATCCATACGGCGTCGCAGAGCCCGTCCTTCGTGCGCATCGAGATTGCGCGCCTGCTCGGCTGGCCGGAGAACCGCGTGCGCGTGGTGGTGCCGTTCCTCGGCGGCGGCTTTG
>DATFWC010000194.1:0-15930 GCA_035259885.1 Xanthobacteraceae bacterium | reverse complement strand
CTCCCGATATGTGCGTCCTTTCTTCGCTCTCGGGAGCTTCCTCGCGTCGTCCGTGGCATACGGATCTTTTTTGTTTTGGGGAACTCGCGCCGCCCGGGCGGCGCCTTTGCCGCCAGGTTGTAAGTCCTCGACGGTCAACGCCGGTGTTGATCTAGGTCGCCGCGACCAGCGCGCAAATCACGCCGCCGTGTCTGGGAATCACGCCCCCGTGTACGAACGGTCGCCAGGTCGGGAGATGCGCTTTTTTTGGGCAGCCGGCGCACGCGATTTGGTCAACGACCAACGACCATCGATTGGTTTGGGCGAGATCGACGCAAGACAGCAAGATCGCGCAAGCCCTCAAGCGTGCGTTCGTCAAGCATCCTTGTTGCAGCGTGCGAGCCGGCAGGCGTGGCGACGGTCGCTGCTTTGTGTCGGGTATCTGTCCAATCGATCATCGTCGTGGCGGAGATTGGAGGCGTGTCGTGCCCAGCTTTAGTCCCGAATTCCTCCAAACAATACGGCAGGCTCTCGAAGACGCGATGACTAAAATTCCTTTTAGTCAAGCTACCCCGGCCATCAAGGCGCATATGGCAGAATGCATCTTGAAGGCTGCCGCGGACGGCCAGACGAGCCATGAGGGCTTGATAGCGGCGGCATGGGCGGAGTTTCAGTCGGTTGCGTCAATGCTGCCATGATTCCGCCACCACGCCCGCACGCGACGACGACGGGATCCGGCTTCGGCGAAGCTTTAGAGCATGATCCCGAAAAAGCCTGGCCCAGACGTGATCCGGGCTGGGTACCGGTTTTCGGAAAAGATCATGCTCCAAGCATAACGATTCGAAGAAAAGTCATCTCGATCTAGCGCGTCCTGCCCGTGCCCAAAACCTTGGCGTAATGCTCGGCGATGTCCGGCGGCGTGTTGACGATCAGCGCAATCACCTTGTCGAGCGCCTCGGCCGGCAGCGGCGCGATCTCCAGCTTGCTGCGTTCGGCGTCGGCCAGAAAATCCTGGTCGCGGGCGAGCGCGGCAAAGGCCGCCCGCAGGGCGGCCACGCGGTCGGCCGGCACGCCGGGCGGCGCCACCACTGGCCGCGCCGCCGTCTTCTGCGTGAAGTTGAGCTCCATGACCTTGCGGTCCGCCGGATTCTTGACGAAGTCCAGCGCGAACGGCACGTCGGGCAGCTCCGGCTCCCTGTGCAGGGCGGCCTGCATCAGCACATTGACCTTTTTCTCGCGCAGCCAGTCGGGCCGCACCGCCTTCACGCTCGACCAGGACCAGTCGCCGATGCCCTGGACCTCGCCGCGCTCGATGGCGAGCGCGATCTGCGCTGTGGTGTTGTAGCCGGTGACGATCTTGAATTTCGTCCCGATGGCGGCGTTGAGGAGTTTTGGCGTCGTCTCCGGATCCACGCCGACGATCCCGCCGACGATCAGCTCCTTGTCGAACAGGTCCTTGGCGGTCGTGATCCCGGTGTCGTGCCAGGACAGCACCACACCGACCTCGCTGTTGAGGCTGCCGATCCAGTTGAGCTTGTCGATCTCGAAGCGGACGCCGGTCGGATTGATCAGCCGCACCAGCAGCATGCCGCGCTGGAGCAGCGCGATGGTGCTGCCGTCGGGGGGCGCCGTGTTAGCGATGTGATTGGCCGCCGCCAGGCTGCCGGCGCCGGGCATGTTCTGCACGATGAACGTCGGGTTGCCCGGAATGTGCTTGCCGAGGTGGCGCGCCATCAGCCGCGCCTGCAGGTCGTAGCCGCCGCCGGCGCCGGAGCCGACGATGACGGTGACCTGCCGGCCGGCGTAAAAATCCTGGACGGATTCCGCGGCCGCCGCGGGCTGCACGGTCGGCGGCCAGCACAGGCTCGCCAGGAGCATCAGCACGCCGGCCGGGAATGTGCGCATGGCCACGTCTCAACGTCCCTTCATGGTACGCTGCTCGATCTCCACGAGGCGCGCAAGCCCGCTGGTGGCCATCGCGGCCTTCATCTCGCGGTCGGCGCCGCCCGGCCCGAGAAAGGCATCCACCTTGTCGTCCGCCAGACACGCATAGGACTGGCGGACCGCCTTGTACATCGCGGCGAACGCGGTTCCGGATGACGCCGCGAGGCGATAGCCGAGCGCGGCAAGCTGCTGTCGCGACAGCGGATAGCCGGCAAACCCGTCGGGCGGCGCAAAGCACATGAGCGGCGCCGGCAGGCGCTCGCCGACGGTCCGCATCTCCTCGGGCGCGCGCGTGTGCACGAACAGCATGTCGGCGCCGGCCTTGTGAAAGGCCTCGGCGCGGCGCAGCGCCTCGTCGAGGTCGTGGACGCGGCGGGCATTGGTGCGTGCCACGATGACGAGATCGGGATCGCTGCGCGCGGCGCGGGCCGCCGCGATCTTCTCGATCATGAAATCGGTCGGCACGAGATGATCGACGCCGATATGGTGCTCGACGCGGCGCGGCAGGAGCTGGTCTTCGAGCTCGATGGCCGCCACGCCGGCGGCCTCGCACATGGCGACGGTGCGGTGCACGTGCACCGGATCGCCAAATCCGCCGCCGACGTCGAGCACGATGGGCAGGCGGCAGACCGTGCGCATGTCGAGCACCACCTGCGCCAGTTCGGCCACGCCAAGGTTAGCCTCAGTGACGCATTTGAGCCAGCCGAGCGAGCCGCCGCTCAGATACACGGCCTGGAAGCCGGCCTCCTCGGCCAGCCGGGCCATGATCGGGTTGAGGGCGACCGGCGCGACGATCAGGTCGTTGCCGCGCATGAGATCCCGAAACGTCACCGCGGTACTCCCTGAGATCGAGGATGGCGTGCGGCCTGGTCGTGGCACCCGGCCGGAGATGACGATAGAGTATCATCCATGGATATGCGGCAAGCCAGGGCGTTGCGGCTCGGCCTTCTCGTCGCCGCGCTGGCCGGAGCGGCGGCGGCGACGCCGGCGCGCGCGCAGACTGCGGTCGACCTGCAGCTCGTGCTGGCGGTGGACGCGTCCGGCAGCGTCAACCAGTATCGCTTCGACCTGCAGAAGCAGGGCTATGCCGAGGCCTTTCGCAATCCGCGCGTGCTCAAGGCGATCAGGTCCGGAATCGCGGGCGCCATTGCCGTCACGATGACGCAATGGACCGGGCCCGACTTGCAAATACAGGTGGTCGACTGGACCGTGCTCAAGGATGAAGGATCGGCCAGTGCCTTCGCGGCGGCCATCGAGGATACGCCGCGCCAGCTGTTCAGCGGCGGCACCTCCATCAGCGGCGCCATCGACCACGGCGCGGCGCTGCTCCTCGACAGCACGCAGAGATTTCCTGGCGCGCGCCGCACCATCGATGTGTCCGGCGACGGCGCCAACAACCGCGGGCGGGCGGCCCACCTCGCGCGCGACGACGCGGTGCGCAACGGCATCACCATCAACGGCCTGCCGATCCTGGCGCTCGAGCCCGGTCTCGACCGCTACTACTTCGACAACGTGATCGGCGGCCCCGGCGCGTTCATGGTCACGGCGCAGACCTACGAGGCCTTTGCCGAAGCCGTGCTCAAGAAGCTCATCACCGAGATCGCGGCCCGGCCGCCGTCCGAGCGCCTCGCGGCCCGAGATCGCCGATGAATGATCTGGCACCGTGGCTTCTGAGCCCACCTCCGTAGCCCGGATGAAGCTTCGCTTCATCCGGGCTACGGCGCCGAGCAGACCGCACCACTGTCCGCGTGGGCTTCGCGCGCCACGCCGAAAAGAAGATCGATCGAACGGAGCAGGCGCTCAGCCCGCCCTACGGAGCTCGCGTCTAATCCAGCTTCAGGCCGATCGTGCGGATGACCGGCGTCCAGCGCGCCAGCTCCTCGTGCACGAAGCGGCGTGTCTCATCGGCGCCCATGTCGGGCTGCGGCTCGAACCCGGATGCCGTCAGCGCCTGGCGAAACTCCGCATCGCCGAGCGCCGTGTGCGTCGCCTGCCCGATCTGCGCGATGATCGCTTGCGGCGTGCCGGCGGGCGCGAACAGGGCGAGAAAATTGCGCGCCACCATGCCGGCCACCCCGGCCTCGATGGCGGTGGGCAGATCCGGCAGTGCCGCGAGCCGCGCCGGCGTGGTGACGGCGAGGATTTTCAGCCGGCCGGAACGGTGCAGCTCGATCACCTGGCCGGTGATGTTGGGCACGACGACCGGGATGTGGCCGCTGACCGCGTCGGTGAGCGCCGGCCCCGCGCCCTTGTAGGGCACGTGCAGGATGTCGGGCGCACCGGCGAGCGACTTGAACAATTCCCCGGTCAGGTGATTGAACGAGCCGACGCCCGCCGATCCGTATGACAGCTTTCCCGGATTGGCCTTGGCGTAGTCGATCAGCTCCTGCAGGCTCTGCACCGGCACCGACGGATGCACCGCGATGGCGAGGCCGGTGATGGCGATGAGCGCGATGGCGTCGAAATCCTTGGCCGGATCGTACAGCGGGCGCGTGGCGGCGATCGGGTTGATGATCTGCGAGCCGCCGCCGCCCAGGAGCAGCGTGTAGCCGTCGGCCGCCGCGCGCGCGACCGCGGCGGCGCCGATCGAGCCGCCCGCTCCGCCCTGGTTCTCCACCACCACGGTGCCGAGCAGCGGCTTCATCCGGTCCGCCCACGGGCGGCCGATGGCGTCGTAGACGCCGCCGGGCGGGAACGGGATCACCAGCCGGATCGGCCGCTCGGGATATTTTGCCTGCGCCAAAGCCGGCAGCGGCGCTGCCGCCGCCAGCAGGCCCACGAGCACGTCGCGTCGCCGCAGCATCGGTTCTCCAACAGCCATTGAGCCGGACACGCCCCGCACGTTAGAAGAACCGACGATAGCGGGCCAACGGGGAGTGTCCAAGATGGCGAAGGTGGCATTGGTGACGGGCGCCGGCACCGGCGTCGGCAAGGCGGTGTCGCTGGCGCTGATGCGCGACGGCTTCGATGTCGTTCTCGCCGGGCGCCGCAAGGACAAGCTGGAAGAGACGGCGCAGGAGGGCAAGGCGACCGGGGCCAAGAGCCTGGTGGTGCCGACCGACGTGAGCGACCCGGATTCGATCAAGGCGCTGTTCGCCAAGACCAGGGATACGTTCGGCCGCCTCGACGTGCTGTTCAACAACGCCGGCATCGGCGCGCCGGCGGTGCCGATCGAGGAACTGCCGCTGGAAACCTGGCGCAAGGTGGTCGACACCAACCTCACCGGCATGTTCCTGTGCACCCAGGAGGCGATCCGGCTGATGAAGGCGCAAAACCCGCGCGGCGGGCGCATTATCAACAACGGCTCGATCTCGGCGCACACGCCGCGGCCGCGCTCGGCCGCCTATACGGCGACCAAGCACGCCGTGACCGGCCTGACCAAACAGACGGCGCTCGATTGCCGCGGCCAGGACATCTGCTGCGGCCAGATCGACATCGGCAACGCCGCGACGCCCCTCACCGAGCGCATGGTGCAGGGCCAGGGCGTCATGCAGCCCGACGGCCGCATGATGATCGAGTCGCGCATGGAGGCCGGCGACGTCGGCCGGGCGGTGGCCTACATGGCGAGCCTGCCGCTCGACACCAACGTGCTGTTCATGACCGTGATGGCCAACATGATGCCGTTCGTCGGGCGCGGATAGAGCGCAGAAAAAGATGTTCGAGCCGCTGGAGCACTGGCGCGAATTCTTCCTGCTGGTCGGCACCGCGGCGGCCGCGCTGGTGGCGCTCCTGTTCGTCGCCGCATCGGTCGCCGTCGGCTACCTGACCCCCGAGCGCGCGTCCGCCACACGCACCTATATGAGCCCGGTGGTCGTGCATTTCACCGCCGTCCTGGTCGCGTGCGCGCTCGGCCTCGTGCCGTCGCATACGCGCATCTCGTTCGGACTCCTTCTCGCCGCCAGCGCGCTCGGCGCGGGGGCCTATTCGACCATGATCCTGGTGAAGGTGCTCAAGCGCGGCACGGTCGATTGGGCCGACAAGTTCGACTATGGGATTGCCCCGGTGATCGGCTATGTCGCCGCATTGGTGGCGGCCGGCATGTTCTTCGCCGGCGCACATCGTGCACCGGAGGTTCTCGCCGGCGCCATCATGCTCCTGCTGATCGTCAACATCCGCAACGCCTGGGACCTGATGCTGTTCTTTGCGACAAAGCAGCTGGATTCGAGCTGACGCAAACCGCGGCGCCCCACGGCTCAGCTGCCGCCGGCCGTCTCCAGGTAGCGGATAATCGTCGCGCGATCCTCGGCCGAAGCCACGCCGCCATAGGGCTTCATGTTGTGGCCCGGCACCACCTGGTCGGGGTTGGCGATGAAGCGGTCGAGCGTGGGCTTGTCCCAGGTGAGGCCGGCGTCCTTCATCGAGCCGGAATAGCCATAGTCGGGCAGAGATCCGGCCTTGCGCCCGACGATGCCGTGCAGGTTCGGCCCGAGCCGGTTGTCGCCCTGCCGCACCGTGTGGCAGGTGCGACAGGCATTGTTGAACAGGAGCTGCCCGCCCTCCGGGGGCTTGTCCTGGGCCAGGGCCGGCGGCGCGGCAAGGGCCGCGGCGGCGAGCAGGAACAGGATTGCGATCGACGGCATCGTTCTCATCCTCGCAACATCACCTGCAGGAACGCGCCAGCACAGGGCAGCGTTCCCGCGTCAGGAGACCGCGCTCACCGTGACCCGTGTGCCGGCCTTCACCTGCCGCAGCGCCTTCACGTCGCCCACCGCCTTGGCAAAGACGTTGCAGGGGCTCGCCAGCCGCGTCTCGTTGCCCTGCGAGATCGGCGTGCGGCCAAAGCCGATGGCGATGCAATGGCCGTCGGGCCAGTACGCGATCTCGCCCGGCGTCACGACGGCGCGTGCATCCTTCTCGCGCGCGATCTCCGCCGGGATCTCGAAATAGACTTCCTCGCCCCAGGTCAGCACCGATGCCGTGATTGGCAAGGCCGCCGCCACCGCCGCGGCGGTCGGCGTGGCCAGCAGGTCGGCATCGAGCGTGAGCGAACCGAAGTCGAAGCGGATGCGTGTCATTTCGCCCCCCGGTCATTTTCCGCGAAAGTGGGAATTCCGCTTATCTGATTTCCCTGGCGTGACATTCATGGAGCTAACACGGGGGTCCCATTGCCTCGTCTCACCGAAACACGCGCGCGCACCGCAAAGCTACCAGATAAGGGCTATCGGTTCGAGTGGTGCAGCGAAATCCGCGGCTTCGGTGTTCGCATCACGGCGAACGGCGCGCGGTCGTATGTTGTCGGAACCCGCTTCTACGGATTGTGGAAACCGATCACCATCGGCCGCGTCGGCACCATGTCATGCGACAGCGCGGCCGAACTGGCGCGGGTCGCCTTGAACGCCGCATCAACAGCGCGAGGCCATCCAGCGCCTTCGCGATGGCGCTACGCAGGCTGATCTCGCCCGCACCTATGGCGTGTCGCAGTCGACCATCAGCAGGCTCGAACCGCGCCCTTTTCCAGTCGGCGACGTGGCCGGCGGCGCCGTGTAGCGCGCCGCTGATCGATCGAGATCAATCGAGGAGGGGGGCTTCGAATCTTGGGCGTGACGATCGCCCGCGCGGGGCGTGGGCTCCCCTTCGGCGCTCGACCTGTTTTGGCTGGCCCACAGGCGTTGCCGGCTACCGTAACTTAAGCAGGGTGAATAGTGTTTTCGCGCAACGCACTTCCCTGATAGTCATAGATAATAATTGCACCGCCTTTCCTTAGGTCGTAGCCGCCGCCGGTCACCGCATCCAACTCGTTGTCCGCGAGTACGCGATTTTCGAGCTTGGCGTGATAGAGCTTCGGAGTATCGTCGGTGTTGCTCATGTTCTTCTCCATTAAGCGCGGACCATCTGTCGCTGGTGCGGCCACACTGGTTCAACGTTCAGGTGACATTTTGCAGGGGTCTTCCGCGTGCTGCGTGGCGCGCTGGTGCGCGTTTTCTTTCTCCGCCTCTGCCACCTGGGCGCCCTGAAAAACGAATGTACGGCCCGCCGAGCGCACGCTCGCCATCCATCGCCGCGCCAAACGTCGGCTCGGCGAGTTGATGGAGGCGATGCGCAAGGAACGCGCGCGCTACGGCAGGCCGGCGGACCTCGACTGAACGAAACGCCTTATTCCTGGCTGCCCGGAGCAGGATTGAACCTGATGCCGCGCAATGCAACGCCGGTAGGAACAGGATTTGCAGCATCGATGGTCATCGCCGTGCAGATGATGTTGACCGAGGTTGCGGCGATTGCCGTCGTGCCCTGAGCAACCGCGAACGTATCCAGAGTGACTTCGATAGAATAGACAGCCGTTCCATGGGTCGCGGCTGTCAGGGTAGCGAGGTGGTTGACGGTGAAAGATGGTTGGTGAGGAGTTGTCCGCCTGAACTCCGTGTCGCGAACCTGATGTTTTCCGGCGCGCCACTGAAATTGGTGCAGTGAAAGACCGTCGCGGTTCCGAGGTTGGGCCCAGTAGAGCCGTTGTCGAACACGCCGGGGAAACGATAGATGATGACCTCGGGGTCGTTGACGCCGGCCAATACCGGGGTCGCCATTCCCATAGCCAGAGCCGCGGCCACAACCAGCCTTTGAATCGTCTCCATGATCCGCTCCTTCGTTCGGGGCAGAATGCCCCCACGATGGAACGATAACTCGACTTTTGTCGGCGTGACACGAACGCGCGTGCGTTGCGCCGAGATGCGACAGCATCCACGGTGTTACTGCGGCGGCGGCGTGAAGCTCGCCGTAAGTTTCTTGTCAGCTTTCGCCGCGATTGGCGCAAGCTGCACATCACGGGCTCACTCCCGATGCGGCTGCGCATGCGGCGCGCGACTACGCGGCGAGCCATCGGCCGGAGTGGAGCAAGGGGCGGCGGTGAGCGAGCTACTTTACCGGCGAACCGGCGGTTCCCTGTCGTAAGTGTTGTCCGCCTATTCCTGCGTGGCCGGGATTGGATTGAACCGCGTCATGTGCAGCTTGATCCCGGCCGGTGTGTTGGTGTTGGCTTGAAACAGCATGGCCGTACAGGTGACATGGATCGACGTTGCCGCGATGGCCACCGTGCCTAGTTCAACGGCACCGGTGTGCAAAATTAACCGGGTCCCACTCAGGAAGAGGGCAGCATCCTTGGTAAGTACCGTGAGCGTGTTCAGGTGCGGAACAGCAATGGCTCCGTTGGCCACAATCGCGCCGAGGTTGGTCCGAATGACGAACCTGATGTTTTCATTGTCGCCGCTGAAATTGGTGCAGTGAAACGCCGACGCAAGTCCGCTAAAGTCGGCGCCGCCGTTATCGAGGACACCGGAGCCTCGATAGATGATCTTTTCCGGATCGTTAACCCCTGCCTGAACCGGCTCAGCGCATGCAAGCGCTGCTACCGCGATGATCCACTGACTGGCCTTCATGACTACCTCCCTCGGTGGTGCGAGGCGCGATGCCCCCGCATGGAGGAAGGATAATCCGAGATTGCCACTCTGACGCGACGGCCTTTTCAGCCGAGAGTGCCATGAATAGCTGTTCGCTATGGCTGGCCAAAGAAAGAGTTGTTCATTGCCGGGGCGACACCTGAAACGGCGGCGGACCGGGCGGAGACCTCGAACCACAACTGGCGCCCGCCGGGGCTCGGCCGACGCGGGCGATGAGGACCATGCCTCGCAAGAAGATCATCGGCGAACGGCTTGGCGGCGAGCCGCAGGATGAGCGGGAGCATCTCATCTAGTGCCCGATTGCGGGCGGTGGCTCGATATGCGCAACCTCGGTGATGTTCTGGAGCACGAGCGCGCCTGCGACGGGAGCGCGGCACCGCCGCCGAACTAGGGCGTTGACAGCGACCTAATAAATGTCCGCTTGGCCACTTTGCGGACTCAGGTCGGACATCTCCCGAGGTCCGAGAAGTGCTAGTGCCGACTCGTGCGCCGCAACGACTGACCCAGGCCCTTCCCGATAAATCTGCCCCTTGGGACAATATCGTCCGCGCAATCTTGCGTTAAAATTGTCGGCCGATGGGGCACAGGGACGCGGCCCGTCTTCGAGCATATCTACAGCGCCCGGTGCACGAGGCCGCGAGAGAAGGAGCGTTGCGATGCGAAAAACCTTTCTTGCCCTCGCTGGGCTCTTATTGGCGGTGCTGCTGCACACCGGTTCGGTCCATGCGCAAAGCTATCCATGGTGCGCCCAGTACAGCGGCGATGTCGGCGGGCAGAACTGCGGCTTCAGCACGTTGCAACAATGCCGCGCGACCGTGAGCGGAATTGGCGGCTTTTGTTATGAGAACACGACGGCTCAGTTCAACCAATATCGCCGACGCAACAGGCAGCAGCCTTGGTAGGATGGCCCACCGCGCCGGAACTGCCTTGCTGATCCACGAGGCGGGGTTCTCGTTCGGCTAGCGGCAGCAGCCGGCGCAGGCCGGCTCATCGCCGCAGGATCGTTTGATCGAGCGGTGATGGCGGTAGTCCCGCGTTGACGGCGGCGTTGAACCTACCGTCTGGCTACTAACGCCACACACATTGATCCCGAACGGGCCGCGCAGCCTTGGCGAGTGGGCGGAGATGGTCGGCGGCGAGGTGAGAGGAGATCGTCGGGCTGTCACCGCACGATCAACGCCGGTACACTGCAGTGAGTAAGCACCTCATACGCTTGGCTACCGAGCAAGAGGCGTGACATGCCACGCCGGCCGTGAGACGCCATGACAATCAAATCACACCCCTTCTCTTTGGAGGTGGCGACGATGCCCTCGGCCGGATGTTGATCATTCACGTGGACGAGATTACAGGGCACGCCGTGCGCATTCCCACGCAGGGCGGCGCCATCGAGAATGCGATTGGCCGCCGCTGTTGCCAGTTCCTCGAAATGACCGACTGGGTCGGGCCGATGTAGCCGCGCTTCATGGGCCATATCCAGCGGCGTCCATGGCGCCGTCACGGTAACAACGGTGACACGTGCATTGTCCTGCTTGGCGAGGGCAAGCCCGTGCTCAAGAGCTTTGGTGGCCAGTTCGGAGCCGTCGGTAGCAATCAAGATATGCTTGTACATTGATCGACCCTCGACCGCCCCCGCCACAACCCATCATGCGCGCGGTGCTATCCCTTGGCAACTGGGCCAGCGCCGCTCGTGCACTTCAACGTCCGCCATCAGCGAACGCTACCAGTCGGGTCGCCCCACAACACCGACCGGCACCGCTAAAATCCCCATAGCGGCGCGATCCGCACCCGCTCGCCCGCGGCTCTGAGAGCCATTCCCGCGGTTTCGTCCCTTGGAGGTTTTCGGATCGCCGGCTGCCGAAACGGTGGCAACCAGCGCGCGGACGGTGTCCGCCGGTCGCCGAAATTTCGGCAAGGTTCTCACTCGTCAGCGTTTTGCCGGAGAATCCAGGTCCTAACTGTGCAGCACGAGCCGAGGAGTTAGGAGCAGCCGCGCGTTGAATTCCTCGATGGTGGCGCGCGCGTCGGCCATCGCCGCGGCATCGCGTTCTAGCCGTGCGTGGCGCGCATCCAGGAGATCGAGAAGTGCGTCAATGATCTGTTCCGCCGCGTAAGCCGCCCCGGCTTTAATGGCGAGCGGGCCGACGAAGTCTCCGAGCGCGCCGATGCGCGCGCGTTGTGCATCACCAAGCACGCGTTGCAGGTCCCAAAAAATGACGGCGTTGGCCCCCGCCTGCGCGGGGCATGCTTCGCGGCGACGACAAAGTCACTCCAGCTCGACGGTCTTGAAGTCGGCCGGCAGCACGATCTCCAGCACCTCGCAGTCGTCGGAATAGTCGAGCACCTTGTGACGGATGCGCGGCGGCTGCAGCCAGCAGCTCCCAGCCCGCATGACATGCGCGCCGGCGCCCTCGAGCTCGGTCTTGATCCAGCCCTTGAGGACATAGACCATCTGCAGGTCGACGTCGTGGAAATGCAGCTTGGCGACCTCCCGCGGATCGCATGGCGGCACGAAGCGAATGACGTGCGCCTGCACCATGCCGTTTGTGGCCTTGGCCATGCCGAGATCGCGGTAGGCCGCGTAGCGCCGCAAACCGACGGAAAAATCCTCGTCGCGATGGTGACTGACGTTGAACGTCTGCGCCTTGCGCGGCGCCGAGGCGCGTGGCGTCCTGGCCTTCGCGGCCTGCTTGGTTGCCGCCCGGCGCGGCGACGCCGTTCGCTGTCTGGCCTTCGCGGCCGTTTTTGCCCGCGCCGCCCGGCGCGGCGCCGTCCTTTGCTTTCTCCCCGCCATTGTCTCCTCCCGCGGTTGGCGTGACCGTACCGGGGTTAGTTTTACCGTGCCTTGGGACGAATTGGAGCAATGCATTTCGCTGAGTGCAGCGATGCAATTTTACGTCGAAAGAGGGGTTAGTTAATCATGAAGCGCCATAAATAAGCCAAATCCAAAATCCTGCTTATGCTACCATTCCGCATGCGAGGCGCCCCGCTGTCATTTGGCAGTTGCGCCCATATGGCAATGGTTTTGATCGCCAAACACGACGCCCCGGTCGATGCGGGCTGGCGCTGTCGCGAGGGCGAGACAATGATCGGGAGCCTGCAACCCCTGGTCGGACCGCCGGCGCGCGCAGCACACGCCGTCGCGCCGTTCGTTGTCGACCGCGCGGCGGAGAGCCGGGCCGTAACCACCCGCTGTTTTGCAGATTTTCTGAAACGGAGCCAGGCGCGCGAGACACGGCAACCGCCGCGTCGAAGCGGCCTGTTTCATCAAGGGGGAGACCATGTTGAGGAGCTTACAACACCTTGAGCGGCTGCCGCGGGTCGGCGCCGCGGCGCTGTGTGCCATTGTTCTCGCCGGCACCGCTTTCGATCGTCCCGCACAAGCCGAACAGGCGACCCCACGCGAGGGGGCCGTGCGGACGGCGGCCGCGCGGGTCGACGCGCGGACCATCGGCGAGCGGATGAATGCCAATACGCTCATCGTGGTGACGGCGAGCCCCAACCTCATCTTCACGGCGTTCGGCGCCGATCTCGCCACGGTGCTCAACGACGGCGACGAACTGCGCATCCTGCCCGTCATCACCGAAGGCGCGGTGCAGAACATGCGCGACGTGCGCTTCCTGCGCGGCGTCGACCTCGGGTTCACCACCGCCAACCTGCTCGGCTATTTCCGGCGCACCGGCGAGATCGGCGATATGGAGAACAAACTCACCTACATCAGCACCCTCGGCATCAACGAATTCCACTTCCTGGCCCGCCACGACATCAAGTCGATCGAGCAGCTGCGCGGGCAGAAGGTGAACTTTGGCGCCAAGGGCAGCGGCGTGCAGATTTCCGCGCGCGACGTGTTCGCCCGCATCAACCTTCCGGTCGAAGAGGTCAACATGGCGCCGGCCGACGGCTTCGAGAAGGTGAAGCGCGGGGAGATCGCCGCCACGGTCGTGATATCCGGAAAGCCGTCCGCGGCGCTCGTGCCGCTCAAGGCCAGCGACGGCTATCATCTCCTGCCGGTTCCCTACAGCAAGCCATTGCAGGACGGCTACCTGCCGTCGGTGCTCACCAACGCCGAGTATCCCAACCTCATCGCGCCGGGCGAGCAGGTGGAGACGATCGCCGCCAGCAGCATGCTCATCGCCTACAACTGGCCCAAGAACACCGATCGCTACCGGCGGATCGAAAAATTCGTCAACGCCTTCTTCACGAAATTCGCCGAGTTCCAGAAGCCGCCGCGCCATCCGCAATGGAAGAACGTAAACCTGGCCTCGACCGTTCCGGGCTGGAAACGCTTCCCGGCCGCCGAGGAATGGCTCGCGCGCTATCGCGAGGAGGTTCTGTCGAACCGGCGCAAGCAGTTCGACGAGTATCTGGCCGACCGGACGGCAGGCCGGCCCATTTCGGAGCGGGACCGTAACCAGTTGTTCGAAGATTTTTTGAAGTGGAGCCAGGCGCGCGAGAACCGCTAAGTCGTCATGCGCGGGCCGACGAGTCCGGCTATGCGAATGGATTGCCGGGACAAGCCGGGTCGATCTGGCTGCGTCAGGAGAGGTTCAGATTCGTAGGGTGGGCAAATTCGCCTGCCGCAGGGCCGATGGTGGGCAACTGCGCGACAAGCGAATTTGCCCACCCGGCAAATACCGAAGTCGCGCGCCGTTGCCGACCCTACAGGAGCGAAGGACGCGCTCAGTGCAGGCGGAACTCGCCGTTGATGGCGCGCATCTCGGCCGGCTTGATCAGGCGCGAATGGGCGACCGTCACCGAATGCAGCGGGCCTTCGAGCGAGCGCTGCCAGAACAGCAGGAACTTCTGCAGCATCGGGAACGCCGGACAGAGGTCGTATTCCTGCCAGACGTAGCTCTGCAACAGCCAGGGATGATCAGGCCGCCGGTAGAAGATGTGCGCAGTAGTGAGGCCGTAGCCCTCAAGCTGCTTCTCGAAATCCGAGGAAGCCCGTTTGGTTAACAACGTCATGGTGCCCTCCAGCCCCGGCGGACTCCCAGTTTTGGTTCCTGTTCTGTCCATTGCAAGCCCAAATGTTGAATAAAGTGTTTATAATCAAGGCGTTAGCAGCAGCGGGCGAAGTCTGCTACCAACCGGCCATTGACACCGTTGGCGCACCGGGCCAACAGCCGCGCCTTGCGGCCGGTTCCGGATCCGGCCCGGATATTTTTCCTCGACGCGCTGGAACTTTTCCGAAAACGCCTGATTCTTCCGCCTGTTAGCAATCTCATTAAGGGAGTGCCAATTTTTTGTTTCCCTCCCCTTGCGGCATGCTATAAGCCCCTTATCTCGCCGGGCGGAGGGAGCCCGGCAGGGCTGCTGACGGGACACCGCCGTAGCCAAATCTAAAATTCAGTCAGTAACTTAGGAGGACAGCGATGAAGTTTCGTCCGCTTCACGACCGCGTCGTCGTCAAGCGCATCGATGCCGAGGAAAAAACCGCCGGCGGCATCATCATTCCGGACACTGCCAAGGAGAAGCCGCAGCAGGGCGAGGTGATCGCCGTCGGCCCGGGCGGCCGCGACGAGACCGGCAAGCTCATCCCGCTCGACGTCAAGACCGGCGACCGCGTGCTGTTCGGCAAGTGGTCGGGGACCGAGGTCAAGATCGACGGCGTCGAGTACCTGATCATGAAGGAAAGCGACATCATGGGCGTGATGGTCCAGGAGGCCGCGCGCAAGAAGGCTGCCTGACTTTTTCGGCGCTCCGCCCGGACTTTCCGTCCGCAGGAGCGCCGCGTCGGACATCGTCGGCCTCGTTCGCGCGAGGCGGCTGGTAAGGCCGCTTCCGGTGCGGAGAGGCAGGTCAACCACAGGGACAAACGAAAATGGCTGCTAAGGAAGTCAAATTCTCCGTCGAGGCGCGCGACAAGCTGTTGCGCGGCGTCGACATTCTGGCCAACGCCGTCAAGGTGACGCTCGGGCCCAAGGGCCGCAACGTCGTGCTCGACAAGAGCTTTGGCGCGCCGCGCGTGACCAAGGACGGCGTCACCGTCGCCAAGGAAATCGAGCTCGAGGACAAGTTCGAGAACATGGGCGCCCAGATGGTGCGCGAGGTCGCGTCAAAGACCTCCGACATCGCCGGCGACGGCACCACCACGGCGACCGTGCTCGCCGCCGCGATCGTCCGGGAAGGCGCCAAGGCGGTGGCCGCCGGCATGAACCCGATGGACCTCAAGCGCGGCGTCGAACTCGCCGTCGAGGCGATCGTCGAGGACCTCAAGAAGAACTCCAAGAAGGTCACCTCCAACGAGGAGATCGCCCAGGTCGGGACCATCTCGGCCAACGGCGACGCCGAGATCGGCCGCTTCCTCGCCGACGCCATGAAGAAGGTCGGCAACGAGGGCGTGATCACGGTCGAAGAGGCGAAGTCGCTGGAGACCGAGCTCGAAGTGGTCGAGGGCATGCAGTTCGACCGCGGCTATATCTCCCCCTACTTCATCACCAACGCCGACAAGATGCGGGTCGAGCTCGAGGACCCGTACATCCTCGTCTACGAGAAGAAGCTGTCGGGCCTGCAGGAGCTCCTGCCCCTGCTCGAGGCCGTGGTGCAGACCGGCAAGCCGCTGCTCATCATCGCCGAGGACGTCGAGGGTGAGGCGCTGGCCACGCTGGTGGTCAAC
>DATFWC010000193.1:0-5999 GCA_035259885.1 Xanthobacteraceae bacterium | reverse complement strand
CGCCCAGGTTCTGGTGACCTTCAAGGTGTTGGTGAGGGCAAATAGCGACAGCGGCACTGACCAATTGCCGCATGAGCCTATAAGGTCTGGGCGCGGAATTTTCTGTTCCCAAAATCTGCCGATAAGAGGTTCACGCGACGGGGAGTTAACTGCGGATGACGTGCCGAAAGGAAGAACCGCGTGGGCTTCGCTTCGTTCAGCCCACGCTGCGGCACCGTGCCGTTACGTCCCCGTGCCCTTCCCCGCCATCCAGGTCTCGGCCTCGGCGTGAAACTCCCGTATCCCGCATTGAGCGAAGCGGAATGCGGGAACGGCCGCGCAATCAATCAACGCCGCTCCCGGATTTCGCTTCGCTTCATCCGGGCTACGATGCCGCGCGCGTTACGCTGTCGTGCCCGTTATATCGCCGAGCCCTTCCCCGCCACCCAGGTCTCCAGCACGCGGAAGTCAGCCGGGTCGAAGGCGACGAGGTCGGCGCGGCAGCCGGGCGCGAGCCTGCCCAGCACGTGGCCGAGGCCGAGAAACTCGGCCGGGTTGGTTGACGCCAGTTGCAGCGCGCGCGGCAGCGGCAGGTCGAGCAGGCGCACGCCGTTGCGCACGGCGCTCGCCATGTCGAGGAAGGCGCCGGCGAGCGTACCGTCCGGGCGCGTACAGCGGCCGTCGCGCACAAGAATCTCGTTGCCATAGAGCTTGAACGATTTTCCCTTGCCGCCCACCGGCGGCATGGCGTCGGTCACCAGCATGGGTTTTCCGGCGCCACGCAGCGCAAGGCGCAGTACCGCCGGATCGACGTGCACGCCATCGGCGATGAGGCCGAACCACACGTCGGGATATTCGAGCGCCGCCGCGATCGGTCCCGGGTCGCGGCTCGTGAGCGGCCGCATGGCATTGAACAGGTGGGTGAAGCCGGTCATGCCGTCCGCCATGGCGGCACAGGTCTGCGCATAGGTCGCGTTGGAATGGCCGAGCGACACGCGCACGTTCGCCGCGACAAGATCGGCTATGAAGTTTTGCGGCACCTGCTCGGGCGCCAGGGTCACCAGCGTCACGCCATGGCGCGGCGCCGTAAGCAGCGCGCGATCCTGCGCGGTCGGCGCCCGCAAGGCCTTCACGTCGTGCACGCCCGGCTTGTCCGGCGACAGGAACGGCCCCTCCAGGTGGAGGCCGAGCACGGCGGGATCGCGCTGCACAGCCGCATCCGCCGCCGCCAGCGCCTGCTGCATCTTCTCCGGCGTGTCGCTGATCAGGGTCGGCAGCAGCGACGTGGTGCCGAACGGACGGTGCGCGGCTGCCATGGCGGACATGGCTTCCGGCGTCGGCGCGTCGTTGAGCAGCACGTCGCCGCCGCCGTTCACCTGCACGTCGATGAATCCCGGCGCCAGCCAGGCCTCGTCGGACAACGCCCGCGTTGGTGTGCCACGCGGCAGGTCGGCGCGCGGCACGACCTCCGCGATGCGCTCGCCTTCGATCACGACGGCGGCGTCGCGGTGCACGATTGCGCCGTCGAACACGTGGCCGGCCACCACGGCATGCGGGCTCATCTTGTGCGCGTGACCTTCTTCAAGTGCCGCGGCTGCTCGACATCGGTGCCGCGCCGCTCGGCCAGCCTGACCGCCAGGGCATAAAAGCTCTGGACCAGGCACACGGCATCGGTGTCGGGGTGATCGGGCGGCAGCGCCGCCAGACTTCCATCGCCGCCGTGGCCCGGCTCGGTGACGAACACGGCAGCGCCCTTGCGGCGGAGATCGGCGGCAAGCTCGCTCAGGCCCGCGGCCGCCGCATCGGTCGGCATGAACAGCAGGATGGGATAGAGCGTCGACACCAGGGCTACCGGCCCGTGCAGGAACTCGGCGCCGCTGAACGCTTCGGCGTGGAGGTCGCAGGTCTCCTTGAACTTCAGCGAGGCTTCGCGCGCGATCGCCAGCGTCGGGCCGCGGCCGATGGTGACGAGGCTGTTCTTCTTGGACAGCACGTCGAGCGCCGCGCTCCAGTCGAGGCCGGTGGCGGCCGCGAGGCGATCGGGCAGTCTTTCGACCGCGGCCTGCATGGCGGAATCGTTCGCCCAGCCGGCCACCAGGCGCAGCAGCGCCGTGCATGCCGCCACGAAGGTTTTCGTCGCTGCCACGCTGAGCTCGGGCCCGGCCGCCATGGGCAGGACGATGTCGGAGCCGGCCGCCAGCGGGCTCTCGGTGTCGTTGACCAGGGCGACGGTGAGGGCACCGGCGGCGTGCGCCATGGCGGCGAACTCGATGAGGTCGTCGCTGCGCCCCGACTGCGACACCGCCAGGAAGAGCTGGTCCTGCATGCGCAGCTGGCGGTGATACACGGTGGCGATGTTGGGCGCCGCCGCCGCGACCGACAGCCCGAGGTGGCGCTCGATCAGGTGCTTGCCGAAGGTCGCCGCATGCGCCGAGCTGCCGCGGGCGCAGGTGACCACGAACTGCGGCGGCTTGCGCTTGAGCCTGGCCAGCAGCTCCTTCATCGGCGCCGCCAGGCAATGGGCCTGGCGCTGCACGGCATCGGGCGCTTCGCGCAGCTCGATCGCCATCCCGACTTTGATGTCGCCCATCCCCAAAGCTCCACCCGGACCGTGACGCCCGTCGCCTACGCAGCAGCCGATCCGGCCGCCGCGCGTGCCAGCTGCAAGGCGCCGGCGAGCGCGTCGCCCGCCGGCGGCACGAGAACACGTCTGGTCGCCTCGCCGAGCCAGGCCTCGATATGCGGCGCCAGCCCGCCGGCGAGCGCCAGCCGCTCGACCCCGTACGCGACCAGCCGCGCCGCCAGCCGGTCGATGTGGCCGCCGGCGAGCCGCAGCAGCTCGTCGGCGACGGGATCGCCTGCATGCTCGATGATCACCGGTGCCAGCGCGGCGAAATCGCGCGGCGCCGCGTGCGACGCCCAGCGCACGATGGTATGCGGGTCGGACTGGTACTGGCGCGCCAGCGCGCTCAGGAGCTCGGTCCAACCGATGCGGCCGTCATGCGCCCACAGCACCCGGCGCAGGGCCTCGCAGCCGAGCCAGGCGCCGCTGCCCTCGTCGGACACCGGCATGCCCCAGCCGCCAACGCGAAAGTGCCGGCCCTTGAGCTCGGCCCAGCCGACCGTGCCGGTGCCGACCACGATCACGCCGCCGTCGCGGCCCGCATGAGCGCCGACGCAGGCCGCGTGGGCGTCGTTGGTCACGAATGCGCGACCGAACGGATGCTCGTAGCTCCGGGCGGCGCGCAATTCGCCCGGCTCGCTGGCACCGGCCAGCGCCAGGCAGGCCACGATGCGGGGAAAGTCGCGCGACGACAGGCCGGCCTGCTCCAGGCAGCGGCTGGTGGCGTGCAGGACGGCGGAAAAACCCTGCTCGAGACCGAACCGGATATTGGCCGGCCCTCCGGTCTCCTCGCCCAGGACCGCCCCGGAGGGCGCGCACAGGCGCACCCGGCAGCGGGTGCCACCGCCGTCGACCCCAAGCAGGAGCGTATTTTTGTTCACCTCTTGGCTCCCTTGCCAAAGTATCTTCGAAGGGGTCAACGCGCGAGAACGAATCTGGATCAAACACGTTATGCTTAGACCTAGCCGATTCGGCAGCCCAGGCCTCCATGGATACCGAACGCCCCAGCCCTCGCTATTCCGATATTGACGTTTGGGAGCCGGCCGACGTCCTCGACGCCATGATCGAGGGCCAGTTTGCCGCCGTGGCGGCGGTGCGGACGGCGCGGCCGGCGCTCGAGCGCGCCGCGCTGGCCATGGAGGCGCGCCTGCGCGAGCGCGGCCGCCTGGTCTATGCCGGCGCCGGCACCTCCGGGCGGCTGGCGGTGCAGGACGGCGCCGAGCTCATGCCCACCTTCTCCTGGCCGGAAGAGCGGCTGCTGCTGCTGATGGCGGGCGGCAACAAGGCGCTGCTGCAGTCGGTCGAGGGGGCCGAGGACGAGGTCGAGCACGCGGTGCGGCTGGTGCGCCAGCACAACATCAATGCCGACGACGTGCTGATCGCGGTGGCGGCGAGCGGCACCACCCCGTTCACGCTCGCCTGCATGCGCGAGGCCAAGGCGCGCGGCGCGCTGACCATCGGCATCGCCAACAACCGCGGCACGCCCATCCTGGAGGAGGCCGAGCACCCGGTCTGGCTCGACACCGGCTCCGAGCCGATCGCCGGTTCGACCCGCATGAAGGCCGGCACCGCGCAGCGGATCGCGCTCAACCTGCTGTCCTCGGTTCTGATGATCCTGCTCGGCCGCGTCTATGACGGGCTCATGGTGGACGTGCAGGCGGTGAACCAGAAGCTGGTGCGGCGCAGCGAGGACATGCTGCTGAAAATCACCGGGCGCAGCCGCGACGAGGTGCGCGAGGCGCTGACCCGCGCCAACGGCAGCGTCAAGCTCGCCGTCATGCTGCTGCACGGCTGCGACATGGCCGACGCCACCGCCCTGCTCGACCGCTGCGGCGGCCAGTTGCGCGCCGCCCTGGAGCTGATGGAGCACCACGGCGAGACCGCGGCGTAGCGTTCACTTGGGTTCAGCCGACCTGCGGCACATCGCCGGCGCAAATTTCACAGCCTCTATAGATGTTTTGTTCCCTGGGGAACAGCGCGCTTATCCGTGTCGGGTTATGCTGCCGCGCCAGGTGCGGGGAGACGACCGGCGACTTGCGAGTTTGCAGGATGTCGTTCTCACTCTCGTCCCTCTGCCGTTCACCCAACTGTGACCGAGGTGACCGGCTCCCGCATGAACGCCTTCACCACCCCAAGTCACCACAACAGGTCCCGCTGGCGCGGCACGGAGGTGCTGCCCGGATGCCCGGAGGCCTGGCCATGCCGTTCCGTCTTGTTGTGAAGCTTGCGGCGCTCACGCTTGCTTGTTGGACGAGCATCGGCGCAGCATTCGCCGAAACCCGCATCGCGCTCGTCATCAGCAATTCGAACTACGCCGCGGTGCCCTCGCTTTCCAATCCGGCCAATGACGCGCGGGCGATGGCCGACTTCCTGAAGGCGGCCGGCTTCCAGGTGCTGCAGGCTTCCGACCTCAAGCAAAGTGCCATGCTGATGACGATCGGCGCTTTCGCCGATCTCGTCGCCGACCGCGGACCCGACACGGTCGCGTTGGTGTTCTATGCCGGCCACGGTTTGCAGGTTGACGGAGAGAATTATCTGGTCCCGGTGGATGCCGTGATTGAGCGGGAAGCGGACGTCCCCCTGCAGGCGATGGGACTCGCCGACATGATGAACACGCTCTCCTCGGTGCGCGTGAAAACGCTCCTCGTCATGCTCGATGCCTGCCGCAACAATCCGTTCGCCGAGGTCAAGAAGACTGGCGGCCGCGGACTGGCGATCGTCGATGCGCCGAGCGGCTCGCTCGTTTCCTATTCGACCGCGCCGGGCACCGAGGCGCAGGACGGCGACGGCCGCAACAGCCCGTACACGGCCGCGTTGGTGAAGGTCGCCCGCGAGGAGGGCCTGCCGATCGAGCGGGCGCTGAAGCGTGTGCGGCTCATGGTGAGCGAGGCCACCGGTAAGCAGCAATTGCCGTGGGAGAGTTCCTCGCTCACGAGCGAATTCTCGTTCTTCCCGGGCGCGCGCGAGAACGCCGGCAGCATGGCCGTGGCGAGCGCCGCGGTGGCCGGTGCCCCGGGCGAGGCAACGTCGGCGACGCGCTCGCTCGAGTCATGGACGAGCGAGCTCAAAGCCTTAAGCGCGCGCGCCGCTTACGAGACCGTGATCCGCGAGGACAAGCTCGAGGCCTATGCGGCCTACCTTCTTCTCTTCCCGTCCGACCCGCTCGCCGCAACGGTGCGCCGCGTCCTCGAACGCCGGGAGGAGATGGTAGCGTGGAATCGTGCGGTGACCGCCAACACCACCGAATCCTATGAGACCTTCCTGACCCAGCACGGCGACAGCGACTTTGCACCGACGGCCAAGCGTCTCAGGGAGCGGCCGCGCGTGAAGCGCACCGTGCTCGTGCCGGTCGGCGGCATCGCACCGGGGACGGCCAATCCCGAGACCATTGTCGATA
>DATFWC010000192.1:0-10531 GCA_035259885.1 Xanthobacteraceae bacterium | reverse complement strand
GAGCACCGCGCGGCGATGACACAGATGGCGGCGCAGATGCCAATTGACGAACCCGAGCAGCCGCTTGCTCGCCAGCTCGGTGAGGCGCGGGCGCGGCATGGGCCCGAGATGCGGGTCGGACAGATGCGCGAGGAGGAACATGAATCGCCTTGTAGAGTGGGCTGAGCGCCTGCTCCATTCGATTGGATTTCTTCGGCCCGGCGCGCGCAGCCCACGCGTATCACTTCCGAGAGACCGACCGCGTGGGCTTCGCTTTGCTCAGCCCACCCCACGACGCTACGAACTGCCGATGAGTATACCGGCGAGGAACACCAGGGCGCCGCCGACCATGACCTGAAAGGCGGCGGTGAGGAAGGGCGTATCCATGTAGCGATAGCGGATCCAGGAAATGGCGACGAGCTCGATGACGACCACGGCGATGGCCGCGATGGTGGCGGTCCAGAAATTCGGAATGAGATAGGGCAGCGTGTGGCCGAGGCCGCCGATCGTCGTCATCACGCCGCACACGCCGCCGCGCAGCCAGGGCGCGCCGCGGCCGGTGAGCGAGCCGTCGTCCGACAGCGCTTCGGCAAAGCCCATGGAAATGCCGGCGCCGACCGAGGCCGCCAGCCCGACCAGAAACGTCTCCCAGGTCTGATGGGTGGCGAAGGCGGCGGCGAACAGCGGCGCCAGGGTCGACACCGAGCCGTCCATCAGGCCGGCCAGGCCCGGCTGCACATATTGCAGCACGAACATGCGTCGCGCCGTCTCGTCCTCCTGGGCGCGCGCGCTCGGCGTGAGAATTTTCTGCTCGAGCCGGTGCGCCAGGCTCTCGTGCTCGACCTCGGCCTCGGCCAGCTCGACCGCCAGCTTGCGCACCGACGCATCGCGCGTGGTCTCGGCCGCGCGGCGATAGAACCGGGCGGCCTCGAACTCCATGTCCTCGACGTAGCGGCGCACCTCGTCGAGGTTCAGCGGCTGCATCAACCACAGCGGCTTCTTGCGGATGAAGCCCCTGACGTCCTGGCGCCGGATCAACGGCAGGTAGTCGCCGAATTTTTTGCGATAGAGGTCGAACAGCATGGTGCGATGACGCACCTCCTCGTCGGCCATCTCGTCGAACACCTTGGCCGAGGCCGGGAACTGCTGGCGCAGGCCCTCGGCGAAACCGCGGTAGATGCGGCTGTCCTCCTCCTCGTTGGAGATGGCGAGGGCCAAAACCTCCTGCTCGCTCAAGTCGGCGAAACGCTTCACATTGGCCTCCTGTTTTGAATCATTCTAATCAGAAGAAAACAGCCAGGTCGAGGCCGCGCGCGCGATTTGCACCGCCGTTGACAACGGCCACGGCCGCGGACCATGGGGCGGAACGGCGGCGGCCGGTCGGCTGCCGCCGAGCGGCGGGCCGGCGGGCCGGCGGGGGCGGCGCGCGGCGGGGATTCGCGGAGAAGCGTGATGGCGATGGAAGATGTTCGGCGCGCGCTCGAGCCCGCCATCCGCCGTTGCCTGCACGTCTTCTGGCGGTTCTCGCGCGGCCTGACGCTGGGCGTGCGCGCCGTCGTGATCGACGGCCAGGGCCGCGTGTTCCTGATCCGCCACAGCTACGTGGCCGGCTGGCACCTGCCGGGCGGCGGGGTGGAGGCGGGCGAGACGGTGCTCTCCGCGCTGACGCGGGAGCTGGCCGAGGAGGGCAACATCACGCTCGCCGAGCCGCCGCTGCTGCACGGCGTGTTCTTCAACGCGCGCGTGTCACGGCGCGACCATGTCGCCGTCTACGTGGTGCGCGCCTTCCACCAGGACACGCCGCCGCAGCCGAACCACGAGATCATCGAGCACCGGTTCTTCCCCGCCGATGCGCTGCCCGAGAACACGGCCCCGGGCACGCGGCGGCGCATCGCCGAAGTGCTGCAGGGCCTGCCGCTCTCGGAACGGTGGTGAGGGATGGCGAATAGCGAATAGCGAATGGCGAAAGCAACGGTCCGGCCGCGGCGTCCCTATTCGCCACTCACCATTCGCCATTCGCCTGTCAGTGGCCCTCAAACGCGATCAGCGTGCGCACCGGCACATCGAGCTTGCGCAGCTTGGCGGCGCCGCCGAGCTCGGGCAGGTCGATGATGAAGCAGGCGGCAAGCACCTCGGCGCCCATCTGGCGCAGGAGCTTCACGGCGCCTTCGGCGGTGCCGCCGGTGGCGATAAGGTCGTCGACCAGGATGACGCGGTCGCCCTGGGCCACCGCATCCTCGTGCATCTCCATCTCGTCGAGGCCGTATTCGAGCGAGTAGGCGATGCTCACCCGCTTGTGCGGCAGCTTGCCCTTCTTGCGGATGGGGATGAAGCCCGCCGAGACCTGGTGGGCGACGGCGCCGCCGAGGATGAAGCCGCGCGCCTCGATCCCGGCCACCTTGTCGATCTTCATGCCAGCCCACGGCTGCACCAGCTCGTCGACGGCGCGGCGGAACGCCCGCGCATTGCCGAGCAATGTCGTGATGTCGCGGAACGTGATGCCGGGCTTGGGGTAATCCGGAATCGTGCGGATCGCGGCTTGCAGATCGAACTCGAGCGCGGGCGACGGCATGGCTTTCTCACTTCGGACCAGCACGGGAACTCAGGACCTCCTTGCGGGAGGGCTTACTTTGGCCAACGATCGGGGCGGGTGCAACCGGGAGACTTGTGGGCCATGACCACCACGCCAACGCATGTTCCGCCGCAACCGATCGTCGTCACGGACATCGACATTCCGTTCTGGCGCTTGGTAGCGATCCTGATCAAGTGGGCCATTGCCGCAATTCCGGCTGCCATCGTCGTGACGGTCATCATGATGATCATCAGCGGGCTGTTCATGCTGCTCGGCGCCGGCTGGATGATGCGCGGGATGTGAGTCCGCGCCTCACGCCCGGAGCACGCGCCCGGCCACCGCGTCGAGCTTCTGCACCAGCGCCGGGTCGCGTGCCTCCGGCGCCGTGATGATGGCGGTGTCGAGCGCGCGGTCGGAACCGATCGGGCAGGGCTCGTGCTCGCGGGGAAAATCGCGCGCCAGCCGCGCCACCAGCCGCTTCGCCTTCTCGGCGTTGGCGGTGAGCACCTTGATGATGTCCTGCACGGTGACGGCGTCGTGGTCGGGATGCCAGCAGTCGAAGTCCGTCACCATGGCAACAGTGGCGTAACAGAGCTCCGCCTCGCGCGCGAGCTTCGCCTCCGGCATGTTGGTCATGCCGATCACCGAGTAGCCGAGCCCCTTGTAGGTGAGACTTTCGGCGAGCGTGGAGAACTGCGGGCCTTCTATGCACACGTAGGTGCCGCCGCGCACCACATGGATGTCCTCCTGCTGGGCCGCCTGCGCTAGGTGAATGCGCAGGCGCGGCGACACCGGATTGGCCATCGACACGTGCGCCACGCAGCCCTTGCCGAAGAACGAGGTTGCGCGCAGGTGGGTGCGGTCGACGAACTGGTCGATGAGCACGAAGGTGCCGGGCGGCAGTTCCTCCTTGAACGAGCCGCAGGCCGAGAGCGAGACGAGGTCGGTGACGCCCGCGCGCTTGAGCACGTCGATGTTGGCGCGGTAGTTGATGTCGGATGGCGACAGGCGGTGGCCCCTCTCGTGGCGCGACAGGAACACCACCGGCAGCCCGGCGATGGTGCCGATGCGCAGCGGCGTCGACGGCTCGCCCCACGGGCTTTCGATCCGCTGCTCGCGGACGTTTTCCAGCCCGGGCAGGTCGTAGATGCCGGACCCGCCGATGATGCCGAGCACTGCTTTCATGATGAGCGAGTGGTGCGTGGTGATTGGTGCGTAGCGATCGGCGATCTGGCCAGCCCCTGCCGCAACCAGCTCAAGGCTTGCCCTCGACCGGCACCTGGCCGCGCGAGGCCTCGGTCGGCGCCTCCACCTCTTTCCACACCTTCTTCTTGGTGAAGTACATGAGGATGGCGAAGATGAAGAGAAAGGCCATGACCTGGAATCCGACGCGCTTGCGCTGCTCCAGGTGCGGTTCGGCGGCCCACATCAGGAATGCAGCCACGTCCTTGGCGTATTGCGCGACGGTCTGCGGCGAGCCGTCGGTATATTCGACGCGGCCGTCGGTGAGCGGCGGCGGCATGGCGATGGCATTGCCGGGGAAATACTTGTTGTAATAGAGCCCGGACGGAATCGTGACGCCGGCCGGCGGCTTGTCCTCGTAGCCCTGCAGCAGCGCCGTCAGGTAATCAACGCCCTGCTCCTGGTACATGCCGCCCGGAACGGGGAGCCCGTCGATGAACGACCACGGGAAGCTGCGCTCAATCCCGCGCGCCTTGGCGATCACCGATTGGTCGACCGGAAAGCCGCCGTAGCGGGCGCGTGCCGCCTGCTCGTTGGGAAACGGCGCCGGAAAGTGGTCGGCCAGCCGGCCGGGCCGCTCGAACATCTCGCCCTGATCGTTGGGCCCGTCCTGGATCTTGTACTCCGCCGCGACGGCGGCGGCCTGCGCCGGCGAGAATTCCGGGCCGCCCGGCTCGGCGAGATTGCGAAACGCCACCAGCGTGAGGCCGTGGCAGGTCGAGCAGACCTCGCGATAGACCCTGAAGCCGCGCTGCAGCTGGGCGCGGTCGAACGTGCCGAACGGACCGGCAAACGACCATTTCTGGCGCGGCGGCACGGGCTGCTCCTCGGCCGCCGTCGCTTGCGTGTGGCTCGCGCCGAGAAGCACAGCGGCCAGGACCAGCGCCGCCACGCCGGCTTTCGCCTTCAGCACGGCTTCGGTGATCGAGGTCGGGAGCGGCTTCGGCGTCTCGACGATGCCCAGCACCGGCAGGATGATCAGGAAGTGGATGAAGTAATAGGCGGTGAGGATGCGCGCCGCGATGACGTAGCCGCCTTCCGGCGGCTTGGAGCCGAGGTAGCCGAGGCCGATGAAGGCGATCACCAGGAACCAGAAGAACTGGCGATAGAGCGGCCGATAGGCCGCCGAGCGCACCCGCGACGTGTCGAGCCAGGGCACGAACGCCAGAATGACGATCGACGACAGCAGCGCGACGACGCCCAGGAGCTTGTTCGGGATGGCGCGCAGGATCGCGTAGAACGGCAGGTAGTACCATTCGGGCACGATGTGCTGCGGCGTCACGGCGGGGTTGGCCGGGATGTAGTTGTCGGGATGGCCGAGAAAGTTCGGCACGTAGAACACGAACCAGGCGAACACGATGCAGAACACCACCATGAGGAACGCGTCCTTGATGGTGGCATAGGGCGTGAACGCAACGGTTTCCTTCTCGGATTTCGGCTCGATGCCGGCCGGATTGTTCTGGCCGACCACGTGCAGCGCCCAGATGTGCAGCACGACCACGCCGGCGATCACGAAGGGCAGGAGGTAGTGCAGCGAGTAGAAGCGGTTGAGCGTGGGATTGCCCACCGCGAAGCCGCCCCACAACCACGTCACGATGGATTCGCCGACGCCAGGAATGGCCGAGAACAGGTTGGTGATGACGGTGGCGGCCCAGAAGCTCATCTGGCCCCACGGCAGCACGTAACCCATGAAGCCGGTGGCGATCATCAGCAGGAACAGGATGACGCCAAGGATCCACAGCACCTCGCGCGGCTCCTTGTAGGAGCCGTAATAGAGCCCGCGCCCCATATGGATGTAGACCGCGAGGAAGAACATGGATGCGCCGTTGGCGTGCAGGTAGCGCAGCAGCCAGCCGTAGTTCACGTCGCGCATGATGCCTTCGACGGAGTTGAAGGCGTGGTCGACGTGCGGTGTGTAGTGCATCGCCAGCACGATGCCGGTGACGATCTGCGCCGCGAGCATCATGGCCAGGATGCCGCCGAAGGTCCACCAGTAGTTCAGATTGCGCGGCGTGGGATAGGCGACGAAGGAATTGTAGACGAGACTGACGATCGGCAATCGCCGCTCGAGCCATTTCATGAATGCGCTCTGCGGCTGGTAAGTCGAATGTCCGCTGCTCATGGGAAAACCTTGGCTGTCAAGCGGTCGCGCCTTCGCCGATCCGGATCTTGGTATCGGACACGAATTGATAGGGCGGCAGCGGCAGATTGGCCGGCGCGGGCCCACGGCGGATACGGCCCGACGTGTCGTACTGCGACCCGTGGCAGGGACAGAACCAGCCGCCGTAGTCACCCTGGTGCGCGATCGGGATGCAGCCGAGATGGGTGCAGATGCCGATCAGCACGAGCCACTGGTCGTGGCCCGGCTTGACGCGCTGGGCATCGGGCTGCGGATCGGGCAGGCCGGAATTGTCGGCGGCGCGCGCCTCGTCGATCTCCTTCTTGGTGCGGTGGCTGATAAAGATCGGCCTGCCGCGCCAGAACACCTTGATCACCTGGCCTTCGGCGATCGGCGCGAGATCGACGTCGATCGGTGCGCCGGCCGCGATGGTCGAGGCGTCGGGATTCATCTGGGCGATGAACGGCCAGATCACGGCAGCGACGCCCACCGCACCGATCGCGCCGGTTGCGATGTAGAGAAAATCACGCCGGTTGGGTTCCGTGTGCCCGGCTGAGGATACGGTTGTCGCGGTCACGCAAAGCTCCCGTCATGCCGGTGCTCCGCTCGTGCTGCGGGACCGTTCCGAATGCCCGGCATTCCGAACGGCGGTGAGCGGACCTCGCCGCAGACACCATACGGCGATCGCGGCGCAATCCCGGCGCGCGTTCTATTGGCACCCTTGCCGCACGAGCGCAAGCCCACCGGTGCGCGGACGACCAAAAGTCGCATAAGTTATTCACGCCTCATGGCCTTTGTCGGCGCAGCATGCCCGCCATGAGGAGTCTTGGGAGGCCATGCGGATCGCCCTCTACCAGCCCGACATCGCCCAGAACACCGGGACGATTCTGCGCCTGTGTGCCTGCCTGGGCATGGAGGCGCACATCATCGAGCCCGCCGGCTTCCCCGCGTCCGATCGCGCCTTTCGCCGCGCCGGCATGGACTACCTCGAGCGCGTCGCGCTCGTGCGGCACGCCTCGTGGCCGGCTTTCGAGCGCTGGCGGCGCGAGGCCGGCGCGCGCCTGATCCTGTTCACCACGCGGGCGGAGCGCTCGTATCTCGAGCATGCCTACGCGGCCGGCGACGTGCTCATGTTCGGGCGCGAAACCGCCGGCGTGGCGCCGGAGGTGCACGCGGCCGCCGAGGCGCGGCTGCGAATTCCCATGCGGCCGGGCCTGCGCTCGCTCAACGTGGCCATGGCCTGCGCCATGGCGGCCGGCGAAGCCTTGCGGCAAACCGGCGCGGCGGCAAGCGACGACCCGCGCCCCTGATTGGGGCAGCGCGACAATCGATGCTATCCTGACGCCATGCAGGAGACCCGCCACGCTCCGACCCCGGCCGCGGCCACCGATCTGGCGCTCCTCGACGCGCGCAAGGGGCGCACCCGCGCCTGGTTCGAAGCCCTGCGCGACCGCATCTGCGCGGCGTTCGAGGCGATCGAGGAGGCGCTGCCGGCGGGCGCGCCGCATGGCGACGATCCCGTCGGTCGCTTCGTGCGCACGCCGTGGAGCCGCGCCGACCACCGCGGCCATGACGGCGGCGGCGGCGTGATGTCACTGATGAAGGGCCGCGTGTTCGAGAAGGTCGGCGTCCACGTGTCGACGGTGTTCGGCGAGTTCGCGCCCGAGTTCCGCAAGGACATTCCGGGCGCCGCCGAGGATCCGCGCTTCTGGGCCTCGGGCATCTCGCTGATCGCCCACATGCACAATCCACACGTGCCGGCTGTCCACATGAACACGCGCTTCGTGGTCACCACGAAGGCGTGGTTCGGCGGCGGAGCCGACCTCACTCCAGTGCTTGACCGCCGGCGCACCCAGGATGATCCCGACACGCTCGCCTTCCACGCCGCCATGAAGGCGGCCTGCGACGCGCACGCGGCGGTCGCGCCCTACGAGAAGTTCAAGACCTGGTGCGACGAGTATTTTTTTCTCAAGCACCGGCGCGAGATGCGCGGCATCGGCGGTATTTTCTACGACTGGCTCGACAGCGGCGACTGGGAGGCTGACTTCGCCTTCACCCAGGCGGTGGGCGAGGCGTTCCTGAAAATCTATCCCGAACTGGTGCGGCGCAATTTTTCCGCGCCGTGGAGCGAGGCCGAACGCGAGGAGCAGCTGGTCCGGCGCGGCCGCTACGTCGAGTTCAACCTGCTGTACGGCCGCGGCACCGTGTTCGGGCTCAAGACCGGCGGAAATGTCGACTCGATCCTCTCCTCCATGCCGCCGGTGGTGAAATGGCCGTGAGGCGGCAACGTCCCATGGCGATTTGACCATGATGAGCGCTGGGCCGACGAGCACGGGCTGACCTGGCATGGCCGGGAGCGAGCCTGACGCGGGGGGCATGTGGCCGGCACGCCACAGACCGGGACATTTCGTGCCGCCGCGGGCGTAGCGCTTGCGGCGAGCAGAACGGGCGTGTTTGCTTGGCACGATCGCGGGACTCGGGGGGCGTGTCGTGAAGCGACTGGAGTTTCGCCCTGATGGTCACGGGCGCGACGACGGTCGCTTCACTCGCCGCTGCGGCGGACCAGGCTGGCGCGATCCGTGAAGCGGCGCCGGCCAACGGCGTCTACACCTGGAGCCGCTTCCAGGCCGTGATGGATCTGTCATCTCTTCGTCCTACGATCTCCTGCCATTCACGATGGAGGAGGTCATGAGTTTCGAACCCGGCGAAGTCGTCACGTTGAAATCCGGTGGGCAGCCGATGACCGTCGTCGCAGCCGACGAGGAGCACATCGACTGCGTCTGGATCGGCGACCAGGGCCAGTTGTTCCGCGAAAGCATCCCGGCCGCTGCATTGATCGCTGTCCCGTCGGACGATGACGTCGAGGATGACGCGGACGACGACGACGAGGCGGACGACGAGGACGACGAGGACGAATCCGAGGACGATACGCCGAAGCGCAAGCGCAAGGTGGCGTAGCGATGCGTGCGCTGGCGTCGCTCGGTCGCGGCGCCGGCCGCATCATCACCGTGTGAACGCGCCGATCACCAGGAAGGCGCCGCCGATCACCACGACGGCGTCGAGGATGGCGGTGTGCACGTGCACCGGCATGCGTTCGACGAAGGCGCGGGCCAGGAACGCGCCGGGAAACGCCATGAGACCGATCAACAGCGCGAAGGCCAGAACCTGCGCCGTCACCACCCCGGTCACGCCGAACACGATCAGCCGGGCGATGCCGATCACGATCGAGATCGCCGCATCGGTCGCCACCACGGCGGCGCCTTCGAGGCCGGCCGCCATCAGGATGGACAGGAGAATGATGCCGGCGCCCACGGTGCCGCCGACCGCGACGCCATAGATCACGCCGCCGCCGGCCAGGCCCCGGTCGCCGATCTTGATCGCCCGGTGCTTGAGAAAGTAGCGCAGCGGCACCGTCAGCATCAGCATCGTGCCGATCACGAGCATGGCGCCGGCGCCGGTGAGCTTGGTGTAGCCATAGGCGCTGAGGATGCAGGTCGGGAGCGAGGCGACGAGCAAGATTCCCGTGCGGCGCCGGTCGATATGGGCGCGAAACGCCGTGGCGCGGCCGGTGTTGATGAGCAGCGCCGAGATGGCGATCATCGGCACCACCGGCTCAGGGCCGACCATGGGCACCAGCACGAGGGGCATGAGCGCGCCGGTGCCGTAGCCGGCGACGCCGCCGATCAGCGAGGCGAACAGCGCCACGCCGGCGACCAGCAGGATCTGGATGAGCGGGATGTCGGCGAAGGCGCTGAGCAAATGTCGTTCCGCTTCTCGTTATCCTCATTCGTCATGCACGGGCGTGACGCGCGCATCCCGCCAACGTCGGCAAGGCAATGCCAAAGGAAGCGAGATGGCCGGGACAAAGCCTGCCCCGGACTTGATCCGGGGCCCGGCCACGACAGAACCGTATATCTGCCCTGAATCCATCATCGCTGTGCGGGTGACAGGTCGGCCGGGGAGATCAGCACGCTGAAGCGCTCGCACCAGATCACCACGCTGGGAAAATCCTTCAGGTTGACTCCGGCCGGGACAGGATAGCGCTGGCTGCCCTTGAAGGCGCGCAGGCCGCCGAGATCGACATACATCTGGTCGGCCACGTCGGCGGAGCGGCGGATGTTCGCCTTGGGAACGAGCAGCACGTGGAACGCGGGCCCCGGGCCGACCTCGAAATCGGGTTCGAGGAACACGGCGCGCTCATACACGCTGACCTTGCCGCGTCCCCAATGGACCGGGTCGGACGGATTGGCGTGGATGAAGGTGCCGGTGGCGACGAGCGACGAACGGTCGCGTTCGGTCAGCCGCTCGGTGGCGGCTGGCGGCGGGAACACGAAGGGAAAGAAGAAGAATCCGAGCGCGACGCCGAACCCGGTGCCGAGCACGCCGCCGAGCAGGAAGAGCACGAGGCCGCGCCAGAACCGGTGCATCACGTCCTCCTCACGGTGCAGCCGACGGAAAGGGCCTCAGTCGGCGGTGGGCAGGCGGCGCATGGTGAACTCGATGCGGCCGTCGGGAAGCTCGCGCCAGGATTCGATTTCCGTCATATAGGCGGCCTTGGGAAAGCGGCGGAACAGCTCGCGCGCCTTCTCACGCGCGGCCTCGCGCGGCAGCGCGAACGT
>DATFWC010000191.1:0-5913 GCA_035259885.1 Xanthobacteraceae bacterium | reverse complement strand
TATAGGATAAAACTAGCGCCGATTTGAGCAGGCAGCTTGCGGGCGCTCAACAAATGCAGCTAAAGCGCGGGGCCCCGTCCCCTCGCCAGGCTGACGGCGGGCCAAAAAAACCTCCCGCCTCTCAAAACACCCGCCGACTCTGTGCCGGAGGCGAGGTGGTGTCGTAATGGAGGTTCGTGATGATCCCGTTTTCTCGGCGCATGCTCCTCGCATCGGCCGTACTGGTCGGGCTGTCGCCCTCGACGGCGCTGTTCGCCGCCGACAATCCCAAGGAAATCCGCATCGACTGGGCAACCTACAACCCGGTCTCCATGGTGCTGAAGGAGAAGGGGCTGCTGGAGAAGGAATTCGCCCGCGACAACATTTCGATCCGCTGGGTGCAGACGCTCGGCTCCAACAAGGCGCTCGAGTTCCTCAACGCCAGTTCGATCGACTTCGGCTCCAGCGCGGGCGCGGCCGCCCTGGTGGCGAAGATCAACGGCAACCCGATCAAGTCGATCTACGTCTATTCGCGTCCGGAATGGACCGCGCTGGTTACGCGCAAGGACACGGGCATCAACAAGATCGAAGACCTCAAGGGCAAGCGCGTGGCGGTGACGCGCGGCACCGATCCGCACATCTTCCTGGTGCGGGCCTTGCAGAGCGTGGGATTGACCGAGCGCGACATCACGCCGGTGCTGCTGCAGCATCCCGACGGCAAGACCGCGCTGATTCGCGGCGACGTGCAGGCCTGGGCCGGTCTTGATCCGATGATGGCGCAAGCCGAGATCGAGGATGGCGCAAAGCTGTTCTACCGCAAGCCCGAGGCCAACACTTGGGGCATCCTCAACGTGCGCGAGGAGTTTTTGCGCGACCATCCGGAACTGGTGCGGCGCGTGCTCGCCGTCTACGAGGAGGCACGCAAGCTCTCGCTCGCCAACTACGACGAGGTGAAGCGGGTGTTCATCGCCGCGACAAAGCTGCCCGACGCTGTGGTGGACAAGCAGCTCAAGGAGCGCACCGAGCTCACCCACAGCCGCATCGGCGCGCCGCAGCGGGAATCGATCCTCGCCGCCGGGGTGGCGCTGCAGCAGGCCGGCGTCATTCCGGCGAATGTCGACGTCAAGGCCACGGTCGACGCGCTGATCGACGACCGCGTGCCGCTGCCGGCCGGGAACTGACCACGCAGGCGCGGGTCCCCGCCCGCGCCTGGCCCTCTTAGGCATCATTGCATTTGACGGCCGCGCCATGTCTGTTGTGCACGTGACTGTCACGGCCGAACGCCCCGTTGCCACCAGGGAAGCAGACCGGTCCGCGCGCCTGGCCCGGCTGGCGCGGCCGGCGCTCGGCTTGCTGCTGCCGGTCGGCGCAGCGCTCTTGTGGGAGATCGCGGTGCGCGCCGGACTGTCCGACGGACGCCTGCTGCCGCCGCCCTCGCGCATCTTCCAGGAATTCGCCGACCTCTACCGCACTGGCGAGCTGCAACGCCACGTCGTCGCAACCCTGCTGCGCATGGCGTTCGGCTTTGGGCTGGGGACGGTTGCCGGGACGCTGCTCGGCGCCATCTCTGGCTACTCGGGACTGATGCGGCGCCTGATCGACCCGACGCTGCAGGGCCTGCGCGCGGTGCCATCAATCGCCTGGATCCCATTGTTCATTCTCTGGCTCGGGATCTTCGAGACCTCGAAGGTGGCGCTGATCGCGGTCGGCGTGTTCTTTCCGGTCTATCTCGGCGTCATGGCCGCCATCCTGTCGGTCGACCGAAAAATCGTCGAAGTCGGGCAGGTGTTTCGCCTGTCTCCGCCGGCCATGATCCGGCGCATCCTGCTGCCCGCGGTGCTGCCCGCCTACGTGGTGTCGCTGCGTTCCGGGCTCGGCCTCGGCTGGATGTTCGTCATCGCGGCGGAATTCATGGGCGCCTCGGAGGGCCTCGGCTATCTGCTGATCGACGGCCAGCAGCTCGGCAAGCCGGCCGAGATCGTCGCCGCCATCCTGGCGTTCGCAGTGCTCGGCAAAATCACCGATGCGATTCTGGCCGGTGTGGCAGCGCCGTTCCTGCGCTGGGAAGACGTGGTGACGCGGCAGTGAGTCCCCGATGCTGACCCTCAACAACGTCGGCAAGACCTACCCGAACGGCGTGCGCGCGCTCGAAGGCGCCACGCTGGAGGTCGGACCTGGCGAGATCGTCGTCGTGGTCGGCGGCTCGGGCTGCGGCAAGTCGACCTTGCTGCGGCTGGTGTGCGGTCTCGACCGGCCGACCCACGGCACCATCACGCTCGACGGCACGCCCATCACGGCGCCGCACGAGAAAATCGGCATGGTGTTCCAGGAGCCGCGCCTGCTCCCGTGGCTCAGCGTCGCCGACAATGTCGGCTTCGGCCTCACCGACCGCCCACGCGAGGAGCGCCAAGCGCGTGTCGCCCTGCAGCTTGAGCGCGTCGCGCTGCACGACAAGGCGGCCGTATGGCCGCGCGAATTGTCGGGCGGCCAGGCGCAGCGCACTGCGCTGGCACGCGCCCTGGTGACGCGGCCGGAAGTGCTGCTGCTCGACGAGCCGTTCTCGGCGCTCGACGCCTTCACGCGCACCGATCTGCAGGACCATCTGCTCGACCTGTGGGCCGACGCCAAGCCGACCCTGGTGGTGGTGACCCACGATGTGGACGAGGCCGTGGTGCTCGCCGACCGCATCGCCGTCATGCGCCCGCGCCCGGGCCGCGTGTTCGCCGAGATCGAGGCCGACCTGCCGCGCCCGCGCGACCGCCAGTCGGCGGCGTTCGATGCCGTCAAGCGGCGGGTGCTCAACGCCCTCGACCGCTCGCTCGACCGCGCGGTCAAGCCCGGCCACGAGGACGTGCGCGCCAACCAGGGCGCCGCGCTGTGGTGGTGACGCGCGCCTGATATGCGTCGAAGCGCGCCGCGGCGGCGCGCCCTTGTGCCAGCCCGCCACGTCTTTGTACCTTGCGCCCCAGGAGGACAGGATGCGAGGTCGCTGCCGCTGCCGGTGCGGCCGCTCGCACGTGCTCGCTCGCCGGACGTGGAGACAACATGAAGAGCTATGCCGTATGCCAGTGCGGCGCGCCATTGGAGCTACGTGAACAGGCCACGCCGCAACCGACCGGCAGCGAGGTTCTGCTGCGCGTGCTCGCGGCAGGCGTGTGTCACAGCGACCTGCATATCTGGGAAGGCGTCTACGACCTCGGCGGCGGCAAGCAGCTCAAGCTGACCGATCGCGGCCTGACATTGCCGCTCACCATGGGCCACGAAACGGTTGGCGAGGTCGTCGCGGTCGGGCCGGACGTGCGCGACGTCAAGGTCGGCGACCGGCGCCTGGCCTATCCGTGGATCGGCTGCGGCGAGTGCAAGGTGTGCCGGCGCGGCGACGAGCAATTGTGCCTCAAGCCGCGCTTCCTCGGCGTATTCCGCCCGGGCGGTTACAGCGATCATCTGCTGGTGCCGCATTCGCGCTATCTGCTCGACTTCGGCGACATCCCGCCCGAGCAGGCGGCGCCCTTGGCCTGTTCCGGCCTCACTGCCTACGGCGCGCTGCGCAAGCTCGGCGGCCTAGTGCAGACCGAGCCGGTTGTGATCATCGGCGCCGGCGGCCTCGGCCTTATGTGCCTGGCGGTGCTCAAGGCGCTGGGCGGGCACGGCGCCATCGTGCTCGACATCGACCCCGCCAAGCGCGACGCGGCGCGTACGGCGGGCGCGCTGGCCGCGATCGATCCGGCGGCGCCCGATGCGCTGCAGCAGACTGCCCAGGCGGCGGATGGCGGCGTCTGGGCAGTCATCGATTTCGTCGGATCGGCAAGCACCGTGCGGTTCGGCATCGATTGCCTAACCAAGGGGGGCAGGCTCGTCGTGGTCGGCCTGTTCGGCGGTGAAATCAGCATCCCGACGCCCTATATTCCCATCAAGGCGATGACGTTGCAGGGGTCCTACACGGGCAGCCTGGCCGAGCTGAGGGAACTCATCGATCTGTTCCGCAGGACGCCGCCGCTGCCGATCATCCCAGTGCGCCGGCGCCCCCTGGACGAGGCGTTCGCGGCGCTGACCGACCTCAAGGCCGGCAAAGTGACCGGCCGCGTCGTGCTGGCGCCGGCCGGCTGACGCTAACGCATCACGGCCGGTTACGGCCATCACGACAACTGGAGAGACCATATGGATGCTGCCGAACTGCGGGCGATGCAGGCGCCGCTCAAGGACCGCTACCGCAGCGAGCCCAAGGCCGCCTATATCACGCTGAAGGCCACGGGCGCGCTCGACGACACCAACATCGCCTGCAAGGTGGAAACCGGACGCGCGCTGGCGGTGGCGGGGCTGCACCCGGCGACGGGCGGCTCGGGGCTCGAACTGTGCTCCGGAGACATGCTGCTCGAAGCGCTGGTGGCCTGCGCCGGCGTCACGCTCAAGGCAGTGGCGACCGCCATTGACGTCTCGATCAAGTCCGGCACCGTGTCGGCGGAAGGCGACCTCGATTTCCGGGGGACGCTGGGCGTGGCGAAGGACGCGCCAGTCGGCTTCGCCCAGATCCGCCTGCGCTTCGATCTCGACACCGACGCACCGCAGGACAAGCTCGACCAATTGCTCAAGCTCACCGAACGCTACTGCGTGGTCTATCAAACCATCCGCAACGGCCCGCCGGTGGATATCCGGCTGCAGCGGGCGTGAGGCAGTCTCCAACGCTGGTCGTCCCCGCGAAGGCGGGGACCCATGACCACCACCGAACCTATGTTGCAACGTCGGCGGTTATGGGTTCCCGCTTGCACGGGAACGACGCGGAGCGTTGACCCAATTATCACGAATGTCCCCCGACCTCCTGTTCTGGCTGGCGCTCGCCGTGAAGATGGCCATCACGGCCGGATTCGTGGTGCTGGCCACGGCCACGGCGGAGCGCGCCGGGGCGCTGGTCGGCGCCCTGGTGGCGACGCTGCCGATTGCGGCCGGACCGGCCTATGTGTTTCTCGCGCTCGACCACGACGTGCCGTTCATCGCCACGAGTGCGCTGGCGAGTCTTGCGGTCAACGCCGTAACGGCGATCTTCGCGCTCACCTATGCGGCGGCGGCGCAGCGCCATGGGCTGGCCTTGAGCCTGGCAGCGGCGCTCGCCGCGTGGACGGTACTCGCTGCCGTGGTCCGGTCGGTGGAATGGACGCTCGTCAGCGCAATCGGTCTCAACGTCGTCGTCATTCCGGCCTGCATCGTCATCGGTCGGCGCCTGCGCGACGTGCCGATGCCGCTGGTCACGCGCCGAGCTTACGACATCCCGCTCCGCGCCGCCATGGCGGCCGTGCTGGTCGCCACGGTGGTGGGATTGAGCGCGCGCGTCGGCCCCACGATCACGGGCATCCTCGCCGTGTTCCCGATCGTGCTGACCAGCCTGATGCTGATCCTGCACCCGCGCATCGGCGGGCGCCCCACTGCCGCCGTGCTGACGAACACGATTTCCGGCCTGGGCGGATTTGCCTGCGCCTTGCTGGCACTGCACCTCGCGGCCGTGCCGCTCGGCTCACCCGCCGCGCTGATGCTGGCGCTCGCCGTCTCGATCGCGGCCAACCTCACGATCTGGGCAGCACGCCGGCACGGGATTCCGGTGTGACTCTCCACGGCGTCGTTCCCGCGTAGGCGGGAACCTATGCCCATCGGCGTTGCGATTTTCATGCGGCGGTGATCATGGGTCCCCGCCTTCGAAAGCGGGGACGACAGTCCGAGAATCAATCCACCTTCAGCTTGGCGTCGCTGATGACCTTGCCCCACTTCTGGGTCTCGGCATGCAGAAACTCGGCAAATTTGTCTGGCGGGCTCACGATCGGCTCGAACATCTGGGGCGCGAGGAAGCGGTCGCGGAAAGCCGGCTCGGCGACGATCCGCTGCACGTCGGCATTGATCTTGGCGACGATCTCGCGTGGCGTGCCACCGGTCGTGAACAGGCCGAAC
>DATFWC010000190.1:0-4539 GCA_035259885.1 Xanthobacteraceae bacterium | reverse complement strand
ACAAGCTGACGCCCAACGCCAGCCTGCAGCTCAATGTCTACAACATCACCAACGAGTTCTATTATTTCCAGTATTTCGGCGCCAACGCGGTGCCGGGACCGGGCCGCTGGGCGTCGCTGTCGCTGCGCATGCGGTTCTGAGTGCGACTGCCAATGACGGGCGCAGCTTCTCCGTTGTCATCCCGGCCGAGCGCCGTCAGGCGCGAGAGCCGGGACCCATGTACCCCTGCCGAGCAATCTTGCGATGCCGGGGTACTTGCGTCCCGGATCGGCTCGCTTGGGCGCTGCGCGCCGCGAGCCGTCCGGGATGACAGCAGAGAGTCTTTGCGCATCATCTGCGGACAACGCCCATGATGGTGCACGTTCCAAAAGTGTTGACGCCGGACCAGGTCGCGCGCTGCCGCGACGTGATGACCAAGGCGGCCTGGGTCGACGGCCGCGTCACCGCGGGGCATCAGTCCGCCAAGGTGAAGCACAACCTGCAGCTCCCCGAGACCGCGCCGGAGGCGCGCGAGCTCGGCGGCATGGTGCTCGACGCGCTGGGCAGGAGCCCGCTGTTCATGTCGGCGGTGCTGCCGAAGCAGGTGTTCCCGCCCCTGTTCAACCGCTATGACGCCGGCATGACGTTCGGCTCGCACATCGACAATGCCATCCGGGTGCATCCGGCCTCGCCGGTGCGCATCCGCACCGACGTGTCGTCAACGCTATTCATCTCAGGCCCGGAGGACTACGACGGCGGCGAGCTGGTGGTGGAGGACACCTACGGCACGCATTCGGTCAAGCTGCCGGCTGGCGACCTCATCGTCTATCCGGCGAGCAGCCTGCACCACGTGACGCCGATCACCCGCGGCGCGCGCATCGCCTGCTTCTTCTGGACCCAGAGCCTGATCCGCGACGACACGCAGCGCGCGCTCCTGTTCGACCTCGACATGGCGATCCTGCAGCTCACCCGCGATCACCCGGAGCATGCCTCGCTCGTCTCGCTCACCGGCTGCTATCACAACTTGCTGCGCCAGTGGGCCGAGGCGTGACCGGCCATTGCCCGTGACGGCAGCGTGAGCACCCTGCCCGGCGCGTGTGGCGCGCCGCAAGCCGTCCGCGATCCGATCGCGGTCACCGGCGCTGCGGCCGCATCCTCGGCGTGGTCGGCGGTTGGAATTGGCCGGCTGGCCCGGGCGCCAGCGGGACGCCGGATTCGATCTGGTCGATGTTCGCACCGGTCGGAGCGAGACCGGGTGCGATCAAGGTTCCGCCCGGTCCGATCCCGCCCGGGCTCATGCCGCCCGGATTGACGCCCGAGGCTGCCGCGCCGGGCGCGACCGTGGCGCGCCCGCCGGGGGCTTGCGCAGAGGCGGCTGACGACATCGCAATCGCCACGACCGCAACGATGCAAGACATGGTCTTGAGCATGGGCCTGACCCTTTTGCCTGGCCCCTCAATTCAGCCATGCGCCGGCAGCCGTGCGTGCGCCACTAAATTGGCGTTCAGAAACATCAACTCTGTTTGAGGCGCGCGGTCCAGTGAATACACGCCGGCGCCGTGCACGCCCGACGCGGCTGGCCGACCTCGACATGATGATTCTGCAGCCGCGCACGCTCGGCCCGGGAGCGCCGCGGTCCCGCCGATCTACTTCGTGAGGACGATGAAGTCAGTGTCCTTTCCGGTCTCCCGGCTGATGCCCTGATCGGACACGATGAGGGAGGACCCCGGCGTCAGCAGGTCGGAGATGCGCTCGACGGCATCCTGGGGAATGTCGATGCGGTCGAGCGCCGCGTTGGCCTGATCGGGCGACCACACCACCGGGGCGGTCTCCACCGGTTGTTTGCCACGCGCGCGCCGTTTGGGGGGGTCGGGCGTGGCGGGAGATGTTTCAGGAATCGACACGGCGGTCCAGCGCAGGACCTCACCTTCGTTCTGCGGCGCCATGACGGTGAACACATGCGTGCCCAGCGGTTGCTCCGGATCGCGGATGGTGACCGGGACATCGAACAGCGGCGTGTAGCCCCGGCGCACGAACAGCCGGCCCGATTTGCGGCTGACGAACACGGAGACGCGGACCTTTCGTCGCGCGGCGGTGGTCTGCGTCGAATCCGAGGTCGCGGGATCGGTGACTTGTTGCGTGTCGGCAGCCAGGGTTGATGGCGGAGGCGCCGCCGCCGCCGTAATGGCGGCGTTGTCCGCAAGGGCGGCGGCAGGCTCCGGCGTGCCGGCCACTACTTTCGGCGTGGCTGCGAACAGCCGCGGATGGGCGATCTCGACCGGCCCGGTCTCGTCCGGCGCGATGATCACGCGGGTGCCGCGCCGGGTGAGATGCCACAGCCGGATGGCAAAGTCGTTCTTCAGGCGGATGCAGCCGTGCGAGGCCGGGTGCCCCGGCACGACGCCGGCATGGAGCGCGATACCGGACCAGGTGATGCGCTGCATGTAGGGCATCGGGGCTGCGCTGTAGATGTTCGAGCGGTGCCATCGTTTCTTGCCGATGACGCTGAACACGCCGAGCGGCGTCGGATGGCCCTCGACACCCGTCGACACCGACGAGCGCGCAATCAGCGCGTCATTGTCATAGACCGAGATGCGCTGATCCGCGATTGAGACGATGACCTGGAGCGAGTCCTTCGGAGCATCCTTGGCTTGGTCTGGCTTCGTCGCTTTGGGTTTGGCGCGCCGGTGCCGCTGGCTGTGCCGCGCCGGCGCCGGGTTGCTCCACCAGTGCCCGAGTTGCGGCCAGAAGAACGGCCCCCGCGGGCGGGCGGCTTCTGCCGGCATGCTGCACAGGGCAATGACCGCCAAAACTGTCGCACTGATCGACGCCACACGAGCTGCAGACATCCAACGCTCACCAAACCGCTTTCCGATTCGCATGGATCGGAAAATGCTCTACCGGCCGTGTTCGCTGCAGTCAGATGCTTCTTGCCTTCGACGATGCCGTCTTGGGGGGCTTCGTCTTGCTACGATCGTCGCTGACGCGTTTTGACTTGCCGGGATCGCCGTTCGCGCGTTTCGCCTTGCCATGGTCTGCGCGCGCGGCTGCGGGCTGGCGCTTGCTCTTGGCCTGGGCTGTGCGCTGCTTCTTTTTTTCCAAGGCTGCGCGCCGTGCCTCCGCCGGGCCGCGCTTGGCGGCATATTCCCTGCCGTCGCGCGGTGCGATATGCGGCGGATCGCGATCGAGATAGGGCCGCCCGACTCCGAGCTCCTTCTCGTGCTCGTCGACCCACTTCCACAGGATTTCGCTGTTAGCGAAACGCTGCATCCGCGTGTCGCCCTTGACGCTCACGAGATCGATCGCAAGGCCGTGGCCGTAGCCGCCGCGGCGGCTGCCGCCGTGGAATGAGCTGTCGCTCGCGGCCTTGTTGCCGGTGGCGATGGCCTGCCGGTAGTCGTCGCGGAAGGCGCTGGTGATGCCGGGCTCAAGCCCGGCCGCGTCCATCGTGCGCAGCGCCTGGTACAGCTTCGTCCTGAAGCGCCGGTCCATGCCGCCGATCACGTAATCCATGATCGACATGTTGGCGCGTTGGGCCGCAATCGGATCCTTCCAGGTGAAGTCCTGGACCACGTACTTCGTGATCGTCTTGCCGACGGTTCGCAGCTTGCCTTTGCGCTTGACCGTGACCTTGATCCGCTCCTGCATCTTGGCGGTGTCGATTTTCGGCGCGCGCTGGTACAGCGACCACAGGTAGTCGTCGATGCAGAGCTGTGCCACCAGGCATTCGTTGGGAATTTCTTCGCGCCGTGCCGACGGCTGGACGTCCGGCACCGGCTCGGTCGGGTTCACGGACGCCAGCCGCATCATGTTGCCGAGCGCCGGCAGCGTCTTGGCAGGCGACGTCGGGCTGACGGAGGCGACGTGCTCAGAGACCGCTTCTTCCGGCACCGGCAGCACCGGATTGGCGGCCACGGCCTGCACCGGCGATTCGGGCTCCGGCATCGAGCTCGCGGAGGCGAGTTGATACGTGCGTTCGGGCGCTGGCGCCGGACTCGCGGCCGCCTGCGCCGGCAGGTCCAGCGACGCCATCGGCGGGAACGGATCGGCGGCCGCGGCCTTCGCCGGCGGCAGCTCGAGCGACGCCGTCGGCGGGAACGGATTGGCCGCGGCGACCTTCACGGCTGGCATTTCGGCCGGCGGCGTCAGGCTCGCGGATGCCACCCGCCTCGAGGGAAGGTCGGACGGCAGCATCAGATTCGCGGAAGCGACTCGTAAGGCGGACCCGGTTGTGGTCCTGCCCTCGATCGGTGCGCTGGTCGTTTCGACGGCACGCGAACCCAAACCGAAGAGCGCAGCTGCAACGCAGCCGACGAGAACGACCGTTGACGCCGCCGAGGCAGCAGGTTGACGCTGGAGCATCATCCCCTCGTCTCCCGTCTCGTTTATGGCTCCCCCGAGCCTGATTTGCCCCCAGCTGGGCGTGACATGAGTTTTTCGACCGAGAATATGGCCATGCAAGGAAGAAAACCCGCGCCCTGTGATCATTTTCGAAGTGTGTTGCGGGAATACAACTCGATAGTGGAATCACGGTTAATGCACAGGATACTGTTCCTATTA
>DATFWC010000189.1:0-3128 GCA_035259885.1 Xanthobacteraceae bacterium | reverse complement strand
CATGACCTACCAATTGATGCATGGGGTCGTCGTCGAACATCGACGCAGGATCATCCACATTCTCCGCGTCCTGGGCGACGCGCTCGACCCGTGGGAAGTCGACGCGCTTGCGGAAGAGATGCGGAAACGCCTGCTGTCGCGAACAGGCGAACAGGCGGCCGACGTGGTGGTCGTTCATGGCACGACGAGGGAAACCCTGCGAATATCCGGCGAACCCTTCTCGGTATCGCGCGTCCGCACGGCGATGTTCAACGCAGCGGTGACCTGGTCTCCGGTCGCGTTCGACTGAATGCGACGCATGCCGACGCCGCATCCGGCCCGCCGGCGCGGCGTCGGAGGCTTCAGAACAGCCCGGCGATGCGGCCGTCCGGGCCGATGTCGATGGCGTCGGCAGCCGGCACCTTGGGCAGGCCCGGCATGGTCATGATCTCACCGCAGATCGCCACCACGAACTCGGCGCCGGCCGACAGCCGCACCTCGCGCAGGTTGACCACGTGGTCGCTCGGCGCGCCCTTGGAGTCGGGATTGGTGGTGAAGCTGTACTGGGTCTTGGCGATGCACACGGGGAACTTGCCGTAGCCCATGGCCTCGAACGCGGCGAGCTGGTCGCGCACCGCCTTGGGGGCCTCGATGTCCTTGGCGCGGTAGATCTCGCGGGCAATGGTGCGGACCTTTTCCAGAAGCGGCATGTCGTCGGGATAGAGCAGCTTGAGCTTGCTCTTGCCGCTGTCGGCCGCCTTGACGACGGCGCGCGCCACGTCGACGGCGCCCTTGCCGCCCTCCGCCCAGTGATCGGCCATATAGGCTTCCACCCCGAGCTTCCCGCACGACTTCGTCACCAGGCCGATCTCGGCATCCGTATCGGAGCTGAACCGGTTGAGGGAGATGATCGGCACCAGGCCGAACTTCTGCACGTTCTCCACGTGCCGTTGGAGATTGGCGAGGCCCGCCTCGAGCGCCTTGAGGTTCTCGCTCTTGAGATCCTCCTTTTTGACGCCACCGTGCATCTTGAGCGCCCGGATGGTGGCGACCAGCACCGCGCAGCTGGGCGCCAGGCCGGTCTTGCGGCACTTGATGTCGAGAAACTTTTCGCCGCCGAGGTCGGCGCCGAAGCCCGCCTCGGTCACCACGTAGTCGGCGAGCTTCAGCGCCGTGGTGGTCGCCAGCACGGAGTTGCAGCCGTGGGCGATATTGGCAAAGGGCCCGCCGTGCACGAAGGCCGGCGTGCCTTCCAGCGTCTGCACCAGGTTGGGCGCCAGCGCCTCCTTGAGCAGCGCCGTCATGGCGCCATGCGCCTTGAGGTCGCCGGCGCGCACCGGCTTGCGGTCGCGCGTATAGGCGACGACGATGTTGGCCAGCCGGGCTTTCAGGTCGTCGACGTCCTTGGCGAGGCAGAAGATGGCCATGATCTCGGACGCGACCGTGATGTCGAACCCGTCCTCGCGCGGAAAGCCGTTGGCGGCGCCGCCGAGCGACGAGACGATCGAGCGCAGCGCGCGGTCGTTCATGTCGAGGACGCGGCGCCACACCACGCGGCGGCTGTCGATACCGAGCGCATTGCCCCAGTAGATGTGGTTGTCGATCATGGCAGCGAGCAGGTTGTTCGCCGACGTGATCGCGTGGAAGTCACCGGTGAAGTGGAGGTTGATGTCCTCCATCGGAACGACCTGGGCATAGCCGCCGCCGGCGGCGCCGCCCTTCATACCGAACGACGGCCCGAGGCTCGGCTCGCGCAGGCACAGCATGGCCTTCTTGCCGATGTGATTGAGCGCGTCGGTGAGACCGACGGTGGTCGTGGTCTTGCCCTCGCCGGCCGGCGTCGGCGTGATTGCCGAGACCAGGATCAGCTTGCCGTTAGGGCGACTGTGCAGCGACTTCACGTAGTCCATGGAGACCTTGGCCTTGTAGTGGCCATAGGACTCGAGACTCTCGGCCGGGATGCCGAGCTTTTCGCGCGCGACTTCGAGGATGGGCCGCTTCTTGGCGGCCTGGGAAATCTCGATGTCGGATTTGGGATTGGCGTGCTGCGAGGAGATGGTGTCGAGTTTCTGGGCTGGGGCTTGCATTGCCTGGGTTCCTAAAAATCTCCGGCGAACGATGGGATCAGGTGAGCCGCGCGCCCACCGCAAGCTTGGCGGAGGTGGCGAATTCGCCGGCACCGACTTTCGGGCCGTCGGCCGGCTTTACGCGCATGACGCGGACGCGCCCGTCGGCGCACACGACGGTGAAACCGTCGGCATCGACCGCGACGACCTCGCCCATCTTGCCGGCGATCCCCTTGGGATCGCGCGCGGGCAGCGGCCTGGAGTCGAAGATCTGCACCTTCTGGCCGTTGAGGTTGGTCCACGCGCCGGGCGACGGATTGCAGCCGCGGATGAGGTTGTAGACCTGGCGCCACGGCTTGCCCCAGTCGATATGGGCATTGTCGGCGCCGCAGCGGCCCTCATAGGTCGCCTGCTTCTCGTCCTGCTTGATGCGCGGCGCCTTGCCGGCCTTCACCAGGTCGATCGACTCGAGCATCGCGTCGACCCCCATGGGGAACAGCCGGTCGAAGTAGACCGAGCCGAGCGTGTCGTCCGGCCCGATATGCGTCTTCTTCTGCAGCAGCACGTCGCCGGTATCGAGCCCGTTGTCGGGCCAGAAGATCGACAATCCGGTCTCGCTGTCGCCCTGGATGATCGGCCAGTTGATCGCGCTTGGTCCGCGATACTTTGGCAGCAGCGAGGGATGGTACTGGATCGAGCCGTGGGTCGGGATGTTCAGAAAATCCTCCGGAACGAACAACGTGACGAAGGCCATCACCTGCAGGTCGGGCTTGAGCGCGCGAAACTGCTCCCACACGTCCGGCTTGCGATAAGAGTCCGGCTGATGCACCGGCAGGCCGGCGGCCTGTGCCGCCTCCTTCAACGGATCGGCCTTCTGGCCCGGCTTCTCGGGCGCGACATAGACGGCGATCACGTCGTCGCCGCGCTTGCGCAACGCCTCCAGCACGGCCTTGCCAAAGGCCTGCTGGCCGTGGACCACGATACGCATCGAACCTTCCTTCCCTCTCGTCATCGCCATCGCCGGGTTTGCCCCGGCGATCCACCCAAAATGACTGATGCGTTATGGATGGATGCCCGGGTCAA
>DATFWC010000188.1:0-4884 GCA_035259885.1 Xanthobacteraceae bacterium | reverse complement strand
GCCATCATGATCGCCGCCACCGTCGCGGCGTCAGCCCAGGATCAGAGAGGCACCATGAGCACCATCCCGCCTGACGTCGTCAAAGACCTCGCCCCCACCGGCACGTTGCGGGCGGCGATCAACCTCGGCAATTCGGTCCTGGCGCAGAAGGAGGGCAACGACCTGCGCGGCGTCACCATCGATCTGGCGCGCGAGCTCGGGCGGCGCGCCGGCGTGCCGGTGGCGTTCGCGCCGTTCGAGGCGGCCGGAAAGGTGTTCGAGGCGCTCAAGGCCGGCGTGTGGGACATCGCGTTCCTGGCCATCGAGCCGGTGCGCGCCGCCGAGATCGATTTCACGCCGCCCTACGTGCTGATCGAGGGCACCTACATGGTGCTCAAGGAGTCGCCCCTGAAGCAGATCGCCGACGTCGACAAGCCCGGCATCCGCATCGCGGTCGGCCGCGGCTCGGCCTACGACCTCTTCCTCACGCGCACGGTCAAGAACGCCACGCTGGTGCGGGCGCAGACCGGCGGCGGCCGCGCCATGATCGACCTGTTCCTCAACGACAGGCTCGAGGCCGCGGCCGGCGTGAAGCAGCCGCTGGTTGCCTATGCCAAGATGGACCCCAACGTGCGGGTGATGGACGGGCGCTTCATGGAGATCCAGCAGGCCATGGGTACGCCCAAGGGCCGCAGCGCCGCGACGCTCGCTACCCTGCGTGGCTTCATCGAGGAGATGAAGGGCTCGGGTTTCGTCGCCGAGGCGCTCAAGCGCAGCAACCAGCCCGACGCCGCGGTGGCGCCGCCCGCCACGAATTGAGATACAGGCTCCGTAGGGTGGGCTGAGCGCCTGCTCTGTGTGATCGATAGTCTTCGGCATCGCGCGCGAAGCCCACGCGGTCGGCGCATCGGCCCACGACGCGTGGGCTTCGCTGCGCTCAGCCCACCCTACGGAGCGTTAGCCCACCAGCCCGCGCGTGCTCGGCCAGAACAGCTCATCCACGCTCACCGGCTGGGCGATGATCTTTTGCGTCAGCGCGTGGCCGATCAGCTCGTCCAGGACTCTTCGGTTGGGCGCGATGCCGTAGGGCAGCGGGTCGCCGGCGATGTCCATCACGCGGCGGTGGACGTCGTCCACCGCCGTGGGCTTGTCGATGCGGCCGGCCTTGAGGCGCTCGACGTAGCGCCGCTTGGCCTCGGCGAACGCGTTGAACACGTCGGCCGCCAGGTCGGGATGCGCCGCCAGCAGCTCGTCCCTGACCACGATCAGGTGGTTGATCGGGTAGTGGCCGCGCATGCGCAGCGCCGCGAGGCCCGCCTCTAGGGCATTGGGAATGAGCGGCTTCACGTCGGGTGACTCCGCCTCGACCCCGATGGCGGCCGCGAGCTCGCCCGAGGCCAGCATGTCGCCCATCTTCCTGTCCTTCTCGATCGGCACCACGTTGGCGGGAGGGCGATACTCCGCCACGTGCTCGTCGCCGGACAGCACCCACGTGATCCTGCTGAGGTCCACCCCGTGCTCGTCCTGGAGCACGCCGCGCGCCCATACGCCGGTGGTGACCGTGTAGCCGCGGTTGACGCCCACCTTGCGGCCTTCGAGGTCCTTCGGCCGCGTGAGGCCAGCCCTGGTGTTGTGCAGCGTGGCGCCGTGGTGGAACGCCCGCACCAGGAAGATCGGCAGCGCCGTGAAGCGCTTGCCGTGCGCCCGCGCGCAGATATAGGTGGTGATCGCCATCTCGCAGATGTCGAACTCGTTGCCGCGCACCATGCGGCGGAATGCGGCGATCAGCGGATCGACCTCCTCGAACGCGAACGCGAAGGTTTTGGGCGTGACGCTGCCGTCCTTGAGCGCGGCATTGTTGCCCTGGGTGCGCGTGACGGTTTTCAGTTTCAGCTCGGCCATTGGACTGCGCTCCGGAGCGAACACGGTCTTGTCGTACCCGCTTGCGGGGGAATGACCGCGATGCGGACACCCCCTACATTGCCGAACTTGCAGCGACTTGTCAGCGTACAACGGGACGACGGCACGGCGCTGATTGGCTAATCTCCCGGTCGAATCGTCCGCCGCCGGAGCCCCCATCATGGCTACACCTTGCTACTACTCCGACTACCTCCGGCTCGATGCGCTGCTGACGCAACAGGTGCGCGAGAGCGAGCGCGCCGGGGCGGCGGCGCACGACGAGATGCTGTTCATCATCGTGCACCAGGCCTACGAGCTGTGGTTCAAGCTGATCCTGCACGAGCTCGACCGCATCCAGGAGGATTTCGGCCAGGACTCGATGGAGGACGAACGCCTCGGCCGCATCGTGCACGGGCTCGACCGCATCCATGAAATCTTCAAGCTGCTGGTGCAGCAGCTCGACGTGCTCGAGACCATGACGCCGCTCGATTTCCTCGATTTCCGCGACCTGCTGAGCCCGGCGTCGGGCTTCCAGTCGGTGCAGTTCCGTTCCATCGAGATCCGCCTCGGACTGCGCGGCGAGGACCGCCTCAAGTTCGACGACAAGCGCTTCGACATGCTGCTGTCGGACCGCGACCGCGAAAAAATCGCGGCGGCGGAAGCCGGTCCGAAGCTAGTCGACCAGCTCGACCGCTGGCTGGCGCGCACGCCGTTCGTGGAGCTGTCCGGCTACGCCTTCAGCACCGCCTATCGCGAAGCCGTGGTCCGCTCGCTCATGGCCGACACCGAGCAGCTGCGCGCCACCGTGGGCCTGAGCGAGGCGCAGCGTGAGGCAGAGACCAGGGCGATTGCCGTCGCGCTCAACCGGTTCAACGCGATCTTTGCGCCGGAGTCCGACAAGGCGCTCTGGCGCATGTCGTTCGCCGCCGTGCAGGCGGCCCTGTTCATCATCCTCTACCGCGATGAGCCGGTGCTGCAGCTGCCGTTCCGCCTGCTGGCGGCGCTGATGGATATCGAGGAAACCATGTCGCTGTGGCGCTACCGCCACGCGCTCATGGTCCGCCGCATGATCGGGGTGAAGGTCGGCACCGGAGGATCTTCAGGGCACGACTACCTGCGTCAGACGTCCGACCGCCACCAGATCTTTGGCGACCTGTTCCAGCTGTCGAGCTATCTCATTCCGCGCTCGCTGCTGCCGCCGCTGCCGCCGGCCGTGAAGGCACGCATGGGCTTTGCCTATACGAGGGAACCGTGAGCCTCGACCTGCGGGCGCATTTCTCCATCTTCCGCGCGGCGGCGCCGCAGAGGATTCATCTCGCGGCGCACAGCCATCACTACTGGCCCGACGCCGCCTGTGCGGCGCATGCGGATGCCGTGCAGCATGCGGCGCGTCATGCCGACAACAAATGGGACACGATTTTTTCCGACCTGATCCCGCGCGTGCAGCGCGGTGTCGCCCGCATCCTGAGCCTGCCGGACCCCGGCACGCTGGCCTTTGCGCCCAACACCCACGAACTGGTCTGCCGGCTGCTGTCGGCCCTGCCGGTGACGCGCCGCCCGCGCGTGCTCACCAGCGACGCCGAATTTCATTCCTTCGAGCGGCAGATCGCCCGCCTGGCGGAAGAGGATCTTGTCGCTGTCGAGCGCATCGCGGCGGAGCCCGCCGATACATTTCCCGAGCGCTTCCGCGCCGCCGCGCGGCACGGCCAGCACGACCTGATCTTCGTCAGCCACGTATTCTACAATTCCGCCGCCACCAGCGGCGACCTCGCCGCGCTGGCGCAGGCCGTGCCGTCGCGCGACACGTTTCTGGCCGTCGACGGCTATCACGGCTTCATGGCGCTGCCGACCGACTTTTCCGGCGTGGCGGCGCGCGCGTTCTATCTCGCCGGCGGCTACAAATACGCCATGGCCGGCGAGGGAGCGTGCTTCATGCACTGCCCGCCCGGATATGCGCCGCGCCCGCGCGACACCGGTTGGTTCGCCGGATTTGGCGCGCTGTCCGACGGCGTGGGCAAGGTTGCCTATGCGGCGGACGGCTCGCGCTTCCTCGGCGCGACGTTCGATCCCACGGCGCTGCATCGCCTGGCCGCGGTGCTCGCCTGGATGGAGCGCATCGGGCTCACGGTCGATGCTATCCACGCGCACGTGTTGGCACTGCAAGCACATTTCCAGCGCGCGGTGGATGGCATTGCGCCGTTGCACCAGGCGCGATTGGTGACTCCGGTGGCAACGCCCGACCGCGGCCACTTCCTGTGTTACGAAACGCCGGACGCTGGTGACATCCACGCGCGGCTGGCCAGGGCGAACATCACCGCCGATGTGCGGGGTCGGCGCATCCGCTTCGGCTTCGGGTGCTATCACACGGAAGAGGACGTCGACGCCGCGGTCGCCGCCATGGCAAAGGCGCTGGCGCCGTAGGGCCCTAGCCGTAGGTCTTGCTTTCGGCTTGTGTGACGCGTGGGCTTCGCGCGCAGCGCCGAGAAGGAACGATCGAACCGAGCAGGCGCTCAGCCCACCCTACGGAGTCCGCGTTCTCAACAGCACTCGCACTCCATGGCGTCGAGCGGCAACAGCGCGTCCCTCATCCAACTGGGCGGCAGGTCGTCGGGCGTCACCTCGGCCACCGGTTTGAACAGCTTGAACTGGTGGCGCCGCGGCGCGCGCGCGCCGTCGTCGCTCCAGAACGCCACCACGGTCTCCAGCGGCGGACAGCCGGGCAGGCGGCAGGACACCTGCGACACCAGGATCGTGGCCTCGGCGCCGAGCTGGAAACGCTCCCGTATCCATTCCCGCACCCGATCGAGGGCTGCCACGTGTTCGGCATCGGTGTTGAGCGCGCGCAGCATGGCGACAGCCGTTTTTGTCATTGCCGGGCTCGACCCGGCAATCCATCCAACCTAAACATATTTGATGGATGCGCGGGTCAAGGCCGCGATGACGAGTCGGAGGTTTTCCACGTGGCAGAGCAAGTGTTGGCGGCGGTGCGGGTGGGGCCGGGCAAGA
>DATFWC010000187.1:0-10181 GCA_035259885.1 Xanthobacteraceae bacterium | reverse complement strand
TGTTGTCGATGCCCACCTTCGGCGGCGAGATCCAGCCGGCGAATTGCCCCGGCTCGTATTGCGGCTGCATCAGGCTCTCGATGTAGTCGCGGTCGGAGTCGGAGGGCAGGAACTCGCCCTGGCGCTTCTGCCATTCGGCGTCGCCCAGAATGTTGCCATCGGGGTCGGCCTTGATCTCGGCGAACTCGCCGATGTGCCGGTGGAAGGCGACGTGCGGCAGCTTGAACTGGAACGGGACGTTGAACGCCTCGATCGCCCGGTTCCAGCGGCCGGCCACGGCGTTGCAGTCGGTGACATAGTCGTCGCGCAGCCGCATGTTGAGCGCCGACAGCGCCGGCACGTCCTGCTTCGCGATCTCGCCGTCGACGAGGCGCAGCACCGGATAGGTGCCGCCTTCGAGCTGGTGATCGTCCTTGATGCGCTCCTCGCGGAAGCGGCCCTTGACGCCGGCATGGAACGCATTGGCGGCATTGGTCGAGATCTCGCTGCCGAACAGGTCGAGGCTGAGCGAGAAATGCAGGTTGGCCTTCTTCTGCACGGTCGGCAGGTCGATCACGCCGAGCCGGCGCACCTTGTCGATGTCGTAGGGATCGTCGATGCCGGCGTCGCGCATGGCCTGGCACGTGCGCTCGACGATGCGGGTCACGCCGGTCTCGCCCACGAACATGTGGTGCGCTTCCTCGGTCAGCATGAAGCGGCAGGTGCGTGACAGCGGATCGAAGCCCGACTGCGCCAACGCCTCGAGCTGCATCTTGCCGTCGCGATCGGTGAAGGTGGTGAACATGAAGAACGACAGCCAGTCGGGCGTCTTCTCGTTGAAGGCGCCGAGCATGCGCGGCGTGTCGGGATCGCCCGAGCGGCGCTGCAGCAGAGCCTCCGCCTCGTCGCGCCCGTCGGCGCCGAAATATTTCTGCAGCAGGTACACCATGGCCCACAGGTGGCGGCCTTCCTCGACGTTGACCTGGAACAGGTTGCGCATGTCGTAGAGCGATGGCGCGGTCTTGCCGAGGTGGCGCTGCTGCTCGACCGAGGCCGGTTCGGTGTCGCCCTGGATGACGATCAGCCGTCGCAGCATGGCGCGGTGCTCGCCGGGAACTTCCTGCCACGCCTTCTCGCCGCGATGGATGCCGAACGGCACCTTGCGGTCCTCCACCTGCGGGGCCAGCAGGATGCCCCACTTGTACTCGGGCATGCGCACGTAATCGAACTTGGCCCAGCCCTTTGGATCGACGCTCACGGCGGTGCGCAGATAGACGAGCGACTGCTGAAAACCCTCGGGTCCCATGTCCTGCCACCAGTCGAGGTAACCGGGGTGCCACTTCTCCAGCGCCTTGCGCACGCGGATGTCCTGATTGAGCCCCACGTTGTTGGGGATCATCCCGTCGTAGTCGACATTGATCACGTCCATGATGGCACCTCGGTCTCCGTCGTTCCGGCCGAGCACGCAGCGCGAGAGCCGGAACCCATGAACACCAACAATGCGAAGCTTTCGCGGGCGGTGGTCATGGATTCCGGACAGCCGCTTGCGCGGCTTCCGGAATGACCAGTTGCTGGTTCTGCAGTCATTACACTCTGTCCTTGTCGAACGTCGCCTGCACGCCGCTGCCATAGAGCTTCAGCGCGCCCTGGGCGCCGACCGCGTTGGGGCGCTGGAAGATCCAGTTCTGCCACGCGCTCAGCCGGCCGAAAATCTTCGTTTCCATCGTCTCCGGACCGGCGAAACGCAGGTTCGCCTCCATGCCCGTGAGCGCATCGGGCGAGAAGCTCGAGCGCTCCTCCAGCATCACCCGCACCTCGTCGTCCCAGTCGTAGGATTCGATCGTGCCGGTGACGAGGCCGAGTTTGTCCGCCTCTTCCGCCGCGAGCGGCGCAGCGACCTTTTGCTTCAGCCGCTCGATGGCCCCCTCGTCGTCGAGGAAACGCGTCTGCAGGCGCGTGAGGCCGTTGCCCATCGCATAGAAGCCGAAATTCGCCGGGCTGAGCGTGATGGCGGCGGCCGGGCGATTGTCGCCGTCGCGCGTGCCGATCAGCATGAACGAACGGTCGGCCGCGAGCGCCAGCTCGGCCAATGTGCCGGCGAAGCAGGTGCCGGGCTCGATCAGCGCGATGAAGCTGCGCGACGTCACATCGATGCGCTTGAACACGCGCTTGAGATAGTGACGCACCTCGCGCATCAGCCAGTCGGTCTCGCCCAGCAGGGCGTCGTGGGCGAGCACGCTCCGGGCGTCGCCCTCGGCCCGGAAGATGACAAGCCCGATGGCCGGCTCGTTGGCGCGCAGGTGCAGGATGGCGTCCTCCAGCTCGCGCGCCAGCGCCAAGGGCCAGAACGCTGCGCCCTGCTCGTGTGCCGCCGCCACCGAGGCCGGGACGCCGTCGGCGGGCGCGCGCGCCGTCAGCGTGGCGAGGCCGCGGTCGCGGTCGATGTCGAGCCTGACATGCACATAGGCGACGGCGTCGCCGTTGCGGCGTCGCGCGAGCGGCGTGAGGGCAATGCCTTTGGCATCGCGCGGGCGGTCCGAGCGGCTGGCGAGCTGGTGCGCGCGCGCCGCCACTGCGTCCGCCCACTTCGAGTTCGGCACCACCTCGTCGACCAGGCCCCATTCCACCGCCTTGGCGCCGCGCAGGCCTTCCTCGGTGGCGCAGAACACATCGGCGCGGTCGCGCCGCACCTTGCGCTTGTCGGTGACGCGGCTCAGGCCTCCGGTTCCCGGCAGCACGCCAAGCAATGGCGTTTCCGGCAGCGACACGGTCGAGCGGCGGTCGTCGATCAGCATGATGTGGTCGGCCGCCAGCGCCAGCTCGTAGCCGCCGCCGGCGCACGAGCCTTTCACCGCCGCCAGGTAGGCCTGGCCGGAGTTGGCGCAGGCGTCCTCGATCGCCAGCCGTGTCTCGTTGGTGAACTTGCAGAAATTGACCTTGTGGCCGTGCGTCGCCTTGCCCAGCATGCGGATGTTGGCGCCGGCACAGAACACGTTGTCCTTGCCGGAGCGGATCACCACGGCGCGCACTTCCGGATGCTCGAAGCGCAGCCGCTGCACGGCGTCGTTGAGCTCGATGTCGACGCCGAGATCGTAGGAATTGAGCTTGAGCTCGACGCCGTCGAACAGGCTCGCAGACGGGTCGACGTCCATGATGAGCGACGCCACCTCGCCGTCGATCTCGAGGCGCCAGTGGCGATAGCGGCTGGGGTCAGTCTGATGGTCGATGGGCGTCATCCGTGACTCCAACCTGCATTATAATGCATATGGCCTCAGCCTCGCTAGTCAAAAAGCCGTGTCAGCAGCAATAAAATGCAGCAAGAACCGACTCGGCTCAGCCGGCATCCGCCGCCTGCAGCGCTGCCGCCTCCAGGTCTAGGAGACGCATGAGGGCGCGCAGCGATTGGGCCGGCGTTTCGCCGGTGGTCTCCAGCGTCACGTCGGCCTTGGCGTAGAGCGGCTCGCGGCTCGACAGGATCGACTTGAGGTCGTCCATGGCGCGCGTGCTTCCCGACATTGGCCGCAGGTCGCCCTGCGCCATGACCCGGCTCATGTGGTCCTCGGGCGCGGCACGCACCCACACGGTGAAGCATGACGCCAGCATGAGTTCGAACGTGCTCGGCTCGGTGACGATGCCGCCGCCGGTCGCCAGCACGAGGCGCGGGTTGCTGTGCAAAATTGTCTCCAGCGTGGCGCGCTCGATGCGGCGGAACGTGGCCTGGCCGAACATGTCGAACAGCTCGCTCAAGGCCATTCCGCTCTGCCGCTCGATCTCGCGGTCAAGCTCGATGAAAGGGGACCCAAGCGCGGCAGCGAGCAGGCGGCCGAGCGTGGATTTTCCGCCGCCGCGCAGGCCGATCAGGGCGATGCGGCCGCGCCGCGTCTCGCTCGACGTGCCGCCGAAACGCTTCAGCAGCACGCGCCGCGTTTCCGCCACCTCGGCCGGCGCCATGCGGTCGATCAGCTGCATCAGCAGCAGATTCTCGACCGAGCGCTCGGGCCGGTCGTCGACCAGTTCGGCCACCGGCACGCTCAGCGCTTGCGCAATGCGGCGCAGCAACACGATCGAGCAATTGCCGGTGCCGCCTTCGAGCTGCGCCAGGTAGCGCTCCGACACCTCGGAATGCTTGGCCAGAGCCTTGCGAGACATGGCGCGGCGGCTGCGGATGGTGCGCACGCGTTCGCCCAGGCGCTTGAGGTAGGCGCCGAGATCGTTGTTGTCTGGAGGTTTTTTCGGCTTGGCCATGCGGCTCCTCAGGGTGCCGGCAACATAGTGCATGGCGGCAGGCCGGCGCTAGGTGGCCAGATGGCGCGCTTCTCGGCTCGATTTCATCAATGAAAATTCCGTCCCTTCGGCAGCACTGCCGCGGCGTTGGCAATGTCGGACGGCGCGGGCGGCTTCGCTTTCAGTGAGGTGACCAGCGCGTCGCCGGCGCGCGGATGGCGCCGGCGCTCGACCACGGGCCGGGTAAAATCGTCGCCGCACTTGGTGGCATCGACGCGGCTGAGCGTGTCGCGCGGCATCTGTTCGGACAGACGGCGGAGCAAGCCCGAAAGATCCTCGAGGTGGTCGGCGACCACGTGGATGACGCCGTGCTCGTTCTGCAGCGTGCCGGTGACGGCGATCAGCCGCGCGCCCAGCACCACCGGGCGATAGGTCTCGAACGTGCGCAGCCACAGGATCGCATTGGCGACGCCGGTCTCGTCCTCCAGCGTCATGAAGATCGCCTTGGCGTCGCCCGGCCGCTGGCGCACCAGCACCAGGCCGGCCACCGTGACGCGGACGCCGGAGGGCAGGTGGGTGAGGCGGTCGTGCCGCAGGATGCCGCGCTGGTCGAGATCCGTGCGCAGGAACGACACCGGGTGCGCCTTCAGCGACAGGCTGAGACTGCGGTAATCCTCGATCACCTGCTCGCCCGGCAGCATCGGCGGCAGGTCGGCGTCGGGTTCGAGCTCGGGCATTTTCACGCGGCGGAACAGCGGCAGGTCATCCTTGTCGCCGGCGCGCTGCAGCGCGCGCACCGCCCACAGGGCATCGCGGCGGGTGAGGCCGAGCGAGCCGAACGCGTCGGCCCGGGCGAGCTTTTCCAGCGCGGCCGGCGGCAATTTTGTGCGCAGCCACAGGTCGCGCACGGAGTCAAACCCCAAGCCACGCACGCTCTCGATGGTCAGCGCATGCGCCTGCGACAGGCCGCTGACCTGGCGCAGGCCAAGCCGCACCGCATGGGTGGTGCGGACGTCGCCCTGCATGGAGGCATGGCGCGGATGCAGATGCTGCGCGGCGACCGGACCCGGCTCGAGGCTGCAGTCCCAGTCGGAGCAGTTGACGTCCACCGGCCGCACCTCGACGCCGTGCTCCTGCGCGTCGCGCACGATCTGCGCCGGCGCGTAGAAGCCCATGGGCTGGCTATTGAGCAATGCGGCGGCAAACACGTCGGGATACCGGCACTTGATCCAGGCGGAGTCATAGACCAGCAGCGCGAAGCTCGCCGCGTGGCTCTCGGGAAAGCCGTATTCGCCGAATCCTTCGATCTGGCGGAAGCAGCGCGCGGCAAAGTCGTGCGGGTAGCCGCGCGCCGTCATGCCGTGCACGAACTCGCCGCGGAAACGGTCGATGGTGCCGACGCGCTTGAAGGTTGCCATGGCGCGGCGCAGCCGGTCAGCCTTGGCAGGCGGAAAGCCGGCCGCCACGATGGCGATGCGCATGGCCTGCTCCTGGAACAGCGGCACGCCCAGCGTCTTCTGCAGCACCTGCTTGAGCTCGTCGGCGTCGCCGTGCTGCGGCGACGGCGACGGATAATCCGGCTCCTCGCCGGTGGACCGCAGCCGCTCGCGCCGCTGCAGATACGGATGCACCATGTCGCCCTGGATCGGTCCCGGCCGCACGATCGCCACCTCGATGACGAGGTCGTAAAACGCTTGCGGCCGCAGCCGCGGCAGCATCGACATCTGGGCGCGGCTCTCGACCTGGAACACGCCGATCGAGTCGGCGCGTGACAGCATGCGATAGACCGCGTCCTCCTCCGGCGGGATGGCGGTGAGGGCGAGGGGAAGGCTGCTACTCGTACGGCACCCCCCTCCCGGCACGCTTCGCGTGCCGACCTCCCCCACAAGGGGGGAGGTGTCGCCTGTGGCACGGCCGAGCACATCTTCATCACCGAGCGTTCCGGTGAGGCACGCAGGTGCCGCAGTCTCGGCCTGTTCCCTCCCCCCTTGTGGGGGAGGGTTAGGGAGGGGGGTGTCTTGCGCAATGAGTTCGTCAGGAGAAGGAAGGGAGAGCGGAGCGTAATACTCCTTCAAGAGATCGAACGAACGGCGCAGGCACGACAGCATGCCGAGGCCGAGCACATCGACCTTGAGGATGCCGAGGTCGTTGAGGTCGTCCTTGTCCCATTCCACCACGGTGCGGTCGTCCATGGCGGCGTTCTCGATCGGCACCACCTCGTCGAGGCGCGAGCGGGTGATGACGAAGCCGCCCACGTGTTGCGAGAGATGGCGGGGAGAGCCCATCAGCTCGTGGGTCAGTGCGATCACCCGGTTGAGGCGCGGATCGGCGGCATCGAGGCCGACGCGGCGCGCCTCCGTCGCCGTCACGCCCTCCATCGACCAGCCCCACAGCATGCTGGCAAGCGCGCCGACCGTGTCGTCCGACAGACCGAACACCTTTCCGACTTCGCGAATGGCGCTGCGGCCGCGATAGCAGATCACGGTAGCGGCCAGCCCGGCGCGCTCGCGCCCGTAGCGCCCATAGATGTGCTGGATCACCTCCTCGCGCCGTTCGTGCTCGAAATCGACATCGATGTCGGGCGGCTCGCGCCGCTCGGCCGAGACGAAGCGCTCGAACAGGAGCTGCACCCGCTCGGGATCGACCTCGGTGATGCCGAGGCAATAGCAGATCACCGAATTGGCGGCGGAGCCGCGGCCCTGGCACAAAATTCCCTTCTGGCGCGCGAACTGCACGATCTCGTGCACGGTGAGGAAATAGGGCGCGTAGTTGAGCTCGGCCGTGACGGTGAGTTCGTGATCGAAGGCGCGGCGCACGTCCTCGCGCATGCCGTTGGGATAGCGTCGGCGCGCGCCCGCTTCCGACAGCGCGACCAGCGCGTCCTGCGGCGTGGCATAGCCGGCGCGGGTCTCGTCCGGATACTCGTATCTGAGATCGTCGAGCGAGAAGCCGCAGCGCTCCACGAATCTCTGGGTCTCGCGCAACGCCTCAGGCGCTGCGCGGAACAGCCGCGCCATCTCGGCGGGCGCCTTGAGATGGCGCTCGGCATTGGCCTCGAGCCGACGGCCGGCCGCATCGATCGTCACGTGCTCGCGGATGCAGGTGACCACGTCCTGCAGCGCCCGCCGCTCCGGTGTGTGGTAGAGCACGTCGTTGACGGCGATGAGTGGCACCGCGCTGTCGGCAGCCACTCGTTTCAATTGCGCCAGCCGGCGCTGGTCATCGCCGCGGTACAGCATGCGGGCGCCGAGCCAGGCGGCGCTTGCGTCCTTCAGCCGCGCCACCAGAGCGCGCAACACGTCGGCCTCGATCTCGTCCGGCGACATCACGATCAAATTGAGCCCGGCGCCATATTCCACGAGATCGTCGAGGAACAGCGTGCATTCGCCCTTGTCGGCGCGGCTCTTGCCCACGGTGAGCAGGCGGGTGAGCCGGCCCCAGGCAGCGCGGTCGTGCGGATAGGCAAGAATGTCAGGCGTGCGGTCGGCGAAGACGAGACGCGCGCCGACTACAAATTTCACTCCGATTTCCTTGGCGGCCGTGTGGGCGCGCACCACGCCGGCCACCGTGTTGCGGTCGGCGACGCCCAGGGCCGTCAGTCCAAGCTCCTTGGCGCGGGTAATCAGTTCATCTGCATGCGATGCGCCGCGCAGGAAGGAGAAGTTGGTGGTGACGGCCAGCTCGGCATAGGCAGACATGTTTTCACCGGTTACGCAAACAACCCATGCAGGAACCAGCGCGGCTGCGCCGTCTCGCGCTCGTACAGGCCTTCGCGAAACAGCCAGAAGCGCGCGCCCTCGCGGTTCTCGATGCGGAAATAGTCGCGGGTGAGCGCCGCGCCCGCCGCGTCGTGCCACCATTCCATGGCGATGCGCTCCGGGCCTTCGGCCGCGGCGACCTCATGCAGCACATGGCGCCAGCGGAAGCGCACCGGCGGACCGTCCGGCACTTCGGCCATGGCCTCGATGGGCTCCGGCCGCGCGAACAGCGTCAGTGGCCGCAGCATCGATGTCGGAGGGACAGGCGTATCGGCATCCATGGCCCGATCCGCCCGCACTTCGAGCGCGGAAAATTCCGGTACATGGGTGTCATGCGGAACCATGCGCAGCACGCAACGGAATCCCACACGGGCGCCGATCCGGTCGACGAGCTTTGCCACTTCCTCGCCGTGATCGGTATCGTTGAACCCGGTCTGCACCGGGTCGAGCGGGTCGGCCACGATCACCGACAGCCGGATCATGTCGAAGCCGAAGCCGGGATCGTGCGCGTCGCCGATGGCCGCGAGCCGCTCGGCAAACAGGCGGCGGACCGGCGTGGCATCGCGGATCGGCCGGCTGGTGGCGGCGGCGAGCTTCAGCACTTTGCCGTCGACGCGGAACAGCATGGCCTCGATGAGCCGGGCGCCTTCGCCATGCTGCTCGAGCCGGCGGTCAAGCCGGTCGCCGAGCCGCTGGATGGTGCCGAGCACGTCACGTTCGAGCGCGATCGGATCGGCGAAGCGCTGCTCGGCGACGTAGCACGGCAGGGGTTGGCGCGGCGTGATCGATTCCTGGTCGTTGCCCACGGCCTGATCGAGCCGCCACATCAGCTCCGTCCCGAAGCGCGCGGCGAGCACGGCCCGCGGGCGGTCGAGGAGATCGGAAACGTGCTTGAGGCCGACCTGCGTCAGCAGGGCCACGACTTCGGGCACAAGGCGCAGCGCCGCCACCGGCAACGGCGCCAACGCTTCCCGCGCTCCGCCGACGGGAACGATGCATTGATCGTCATCGGCGCAACGCGCCATCGCCCAGGCGCAGCCGACCGTATCGGCAATTGCCGCGCGCGCGGCAAAGCCCTGCGCCTGCAGCCGGCCGACGAGGTCGCGCTGCAGCGCCACTTCGCCGCCGAACAGATGGGCGCAGCCGGAAATGTCGAGGATCAGCCCGTCGGGCGGCTGCAGCCCCACCAGCGGCGTGTAGCGGCCGCACCATTCCGCAATGGCTTCGAGCAATTGCCGGTCGGCCGGCGGATCGGCATCGGCCACCACGAGGCGCGGATGCATGGCGCGTGCATCGGCGAGCGCCATGCCGGCCTTGAGGCCGAGGCGCGCGGCCGCCGCGTTCATGCCCGTCACGCGCAGCGCCGATTGCGCCGGCGCCACGACGACGAGCGGGTGCTCCGCATCAGCCGATGCGACGGAGCGCGCCGCCGGGCGCGCGATCCGGTCGGTCGCGAGCCGCTCCAGCCACACCGACAGATAGCGGGTCGAGGAAAGCGCCGTCATGATGATCCCACAGGAGAGTCCAGCGGCCGCAGGGGCCGTGGCGGTTCTTGGTCAAGGTCAGGTCGAAGGCCGCACGCCCCAGGCCGCCGAACGCATCGGGCCGGCTGCGCGCGGCGGCAATCTGCCAGCGCGTCAACGCCGCGCTCGGATGCGGCGACAGCCGGCGCACGAGCAGACCCAGGGCGCCGCCGTCGCGCGCCGCGAGAGAGAGGCGGCGCGTCGCCGTGAGGTCGGGATCCTGCGCCACCACGGCGATGGCGGCGGCGATGCCGCGGCAGCCCAGCGCCTCTGCCATCACCCACAGGGCGTCGAGCGGACGCGCCACGCGCACCAGCAGCACGCGCCGCGGCGTAAGCCCGAAGCTTTCAAGGCCTGGGCCGAAGAGGCGCCCAGTCTCCCCGGTGGCAAACGCGGTTTCGATCCACAGCACGTCGCCGGCCGGGCACATCCGCTGGGCGCCGCGGGCGAGCGCCAGCGCAAAGCCGAAGGCGGCACCGAGATGGAGCGGTCCGGCCGGCTGCAGTTCGTGCAGCGCGCCGCAGGCAAAACCGCCGCCCAGCGCGGCATCGATGCCGGCAACGCCGAGCGGCAAAATTTTTCTGTCCTCGAGCACGCTGCGCGTGCCCTCGATGGCGGCGATCTGGCGCCTGAGCGCGCTCAGCCGCGGCGCCCCGCCGGACGGCATGGCGGTCTCCATTGTTCATGTTTTGTTCTC
>DATFWC010000186.1:0-4495 GCA_035259885.1 Xanthobacteraceae bacterium | reverse complement strand
CAGCGGGAGGCATGGCGGCGCGCCGGCGGGCCGGGAACCGGCATTCATGTGGTTCAGCTTGCCGGCTGCGAGGCGCGGTGGATGGGCGAGGGCGCCCGCATGGCCGAAGCCAACGGCGCCGAAATCATCGACATCAACATGGGGTGCCCGTGCCGGCGGGTGACCAATGGGTATTCAGGGTCGGCGCTGATGCGCGACCTCGACCACGCGCTGACGCTGATCGAGGCCACGGTCGCGGCGGTGTCGGTTCCGGTCACGCTGAAGATGCGGCTCGGCTGGGACGAGCGCAGCCGCAATGCGCCGGAGCTGGCGCGGCGCGCCGAGGGCGCCGGCGTGCAACTCGTCACCGTGCACGGCCGCACGCGCTGCCAGTTCTATACCGGCCGGGCGGACTGGGCGGCGATCCGGCGCGTGAAGGAGGCGGTCACGATTCCCGTCGTCGTCAACGGCGACGTGACGAGCTTTGCCGACGCCGTCGCGGCGCTGGAGGCGTCCGGCGCCGATGCCGTCATGGTCGGGCGTGGCGCGCAGGGGAGGCCGTGGTTCCCCGGGCAGCTCGCCCGCTTTCTCGCCACTGGCCGCCGCGAGCCGCCGCCGCCGCTCGCACGCCAGCATGCCCTGGTGACCGGCCTGTACGACGACATGCTGCGCCACTACGGCGATCGCATCGCCGTGCGCCACGCGCGCAAACATCTCGCCTGGGCGCTCGAGGCCGCGATCGCGACAGCAAAACTTTCGCCGGATGTGATCAAGGACGTGCGCACGCGCGTGCTCACCGCGGAAAATCCCGGCGAGGTCCAGCAGGGCCTGTCCGCGGCCTACGATGCGCTGACGTGGAGGGCGGCGGCATGAATCGCGCCGAGTTCCACTCGTTACCGAGCGGGGCGGCCGACGCGGTGCTCAACGCCCTTCCGCTGCCGGTGATCGTCATCGGCGCCGACGGCAAGATCAGTGACGCCAACGTGGCGGCGGAAAGCTTTTTCGAGGTCTCGGCGCCGCTCCTGCGGCGCTATGCGCTCGCCGACCTGGTGCCGTTCGGCAGCCCGCTGCTGTCGCTGGTCGATCAGGTGCGCGGCCGCGGCGCGGCGGTGAACGAGTACAAAGTCGATCTCGGTACGCCGCGCAATCCCGGCGACCGACTGGTCGATCTCTACGTCGCGCCGCTGCCCGAGCAGGACGGCCATGTCGTGGTGATGCTGCAGGAGCGCACCATCGCCGACAAGATGGACCGCCAGCTCACCCATCGCGGCGCCGCACGCTCGGTGATCGCGCTCGCCGCCATGCTGGCACACGAGATCAAAAACCCGCTGTCGGGTATCCGCGGCGCCGCTCAGCTGCTGGAGCAGTCGGCGGCCGACGACGACCGCACGCTCACCCGGCTGATCTGCGACGAGGCCGACCGCATCGTGAAGCTGGTCGACCGCATGGAGGTGTTCGCCGACGAGCGGCCGGTGGAGCGCGAGCCGGTCAACATCCATGTGGTGCTGGATCACGTGAAGCGACTCGCCACCTCGGGCTTCGCCCGCCACGTCCGCTTCGTCGAGGACTATGACCCGTCGCTGCCGCCGGTGCTGGCCAATCGCGACCAGCTCATCCAGGTATTCCTCAATCTGGTCAAGAACGCCGCCGAGGCGATCGGCGAGTCGGCCGACGGTGAGATCCACATGACCACCGCGTTCCGCCCCGGCGTCCGCCTGACCCTGCCGGGCGCCAAGACGCGCGTGTCGCTGCCGCTGGAATTCTGCATCAAGGACAACGGGCCGGGCGTGCCGGAAGACCTGATGCCGCACCTGTTCGACCCGTTCGTGACCACCAAGCCGACCGGGAGCGGCTTGGGACTCGCGCTCGTCGCCAAGATCGTGGGCGACCACGGTGGCGTGATCGAATGCGAGAGCCAAGCCCGGCGCACGATCTTTCGTGTGCTGATGCCCAAATATGCTGGCGACGGCCGCGGGCCGTCCGGCAGCGCCTGAAGAGGTTGTCAATGCCCGCAGGAAGCATCCTGGTTGCCGACGACGACTCAGCCATACGCACCGTGCTCAATCAGGCGCTGTCGCGCGCCGGCTACGAGGTGCGCTCCACCGGCAATGCCGCCACGCTGTGGCGCTGGGTGAGCCAGGGCGACGGCGACCTGGTCATCACCGACGTCGTGATGCCGGACGAAAACGCCTTCGACCTGCTGCCGCGCATCAAGAAGGTGCGGCCGGAGCTGCCCATCATCGTGATGAGCGCGCAGAACACGTTCATGACGGCGATCCGCGCCTCCGAGCGCGGCGCCTACGAGTATCTGCCCAAGCCGTTCGACCTCAAGGAGCTGATCGCCATCGTCGGCCGCGCGCTGGCGGAGCCGAAGGAGCGCGTGCGCCCGGTCGCGGCCAACGAGGAGTTCGAGGGCATCCCGCTGGTCGGCCGCTCGCCGGCCATGCAGGAAATCTACCGCCTGCTCGCCCGCCTGATGCAGACCGACCTCACCGTGATGATCAGCGGCGAGTCGGGCACCGGCAAGGAGCTGGTGGCGCGGGCGCTGCACGACTACGGCAAGCGCCGCAGCGGCCCGTTCGTCGCCATCAACATGGCGGCGATCCCGCGCGACCTCATCGAGTCGGAGCTGTTCGGCCACGAGAAGGGCGCCTTCACCGGCGCCAATACGCGCAGCCCCGGCCGCTTCGAGCAGGCCGAAGGCGGTACGCTGTTCCTCGACGAGATCGGCGACATGCCGATGGAGGCGCAGACGCGCCTCCTGCGCGTGCTGCAGCAGGGCGAGTACACGACGGTGGGCGGCCGCACGCCGATCAAGACCGATGTGCGCATCATCGCCGCCACCAACAAGGACCTGCGCGTGCTGATCCAGCAGGGCCTGTTCCGCGAGGACCTGTTCTTCCGCCTCAACGTGGTGCCGTTGCGCCTGCCGCCGCTGCGCGAGCGCACCGAGGACATTCCCGACCTGATCCGCCACTTCTTCACCCAGGCCGAGCGCGAAGGCCTGCCGACCAAGCAGATCGACGTCGCGGCGCTCGACCGCCTCAAGCGCTACCGCTGGCCTGGCAATGTGCGCGAGCTCGAAAATCTCGCCCGCCGCCTGGCCGCGCTCTATCCGCAAGACACGATCACCGGCGCCGTGATCGAAGCCGAGCTGGCGCAGCCGGCGTTCGCCGCCACGGCCGAGGAGCCGCGGTCGGAAGAATCGCTCAGCGCCACGGTGGAGCGCCACCTTACGCGCTACTTCGCCGGCTTCGAGGACGGCATGCCGCCGCCCGGCCTCTATCACCGCATCCTGCGCGAGATCGAGTTTCCGCTGCTGTCGGCGGCGCTCGCCGCCACGCGCGGCAACCAGATTCGCGCCGCCGACCTGCTCGGCGTCAACCGCAACACGCTGCGCAAGAAGATCCGCGACCTCGACATCCAGGTGGTGCGTACCAGCCAGTAGGGCGTGCCGTTCCGAAACGATTGAGAGAATGTACGGCCGCGGTTCGGGCATCGCCCGGCCAACAAAAAATTGCTTCCGCCGTGCGGCATTTTTAGCATTTGCACGCCACGGCTTTTCGCGACACGCGCCATTCGTTACGGTAAGATCGCCGCCGGCTGAAGATCTTATCGGGTCAATTCAAGCCGCACAGGAGGGAGAGCAAGATGCAGTGGAAACTTTTGGCGCCGGCGGTCGCGGCGCTCGCTGTCGTGACGATTCCGGCCGCCGCCCAAGAGCTCACCGGGACGCTGAAGAAGATCAAGGACTCCGGCGCCATCACGCTCGGCCACCGCGAGTCGTCGGTGCCGTTCTCCTACTACGACGACCGGCAGCAGGTCGTGGGCTACGCCATGGATCTGTGCAACGGCATCGTCGATGCGGTGAAGAAGGATCTGAAAGTCGACAAGCTCGAGGTCAAGCTCAACCCGGTCACCTCGGCCACGCGCATTCCGCTGATGGCGAACGGCACCATCGATCTCGAATGCGGCTCGACCACCAACAACGCGGAGCGCCAGAAGCGCGTAGCGTTCTCGCCGGTGATCTTCGTGAGCGGCACCAAGCTGCTGGTGAAGCGGCCGGTCAAGATCCGCTCGTACCGGGATCTCAAGGACAAGACCGTGGTCGTGACCGCGGGAACGACCAACCAGGCCGCGATGAAGACGCTGTCCGACAAGCAGAAGCTCGCCATCCGCTTCGTCGTTGCGCCGGACCACCCGCACTCCTTCGCGCTCGTCGACAAGGGCAAGGCGGACGCGTTCGCGACCGACGACGTGCTGCTCTACGGCTTCATTGCGACCGCGAAGAACGCGAGCGACATGAAGGTCGTCGGCGAGTACCTGTCCTACGATCCCTATGGCCTCGTTTACAGGCGCGACGATCCGGCTTTCGCCGCGGTGGTGGAGCGCACCTTCGCCCGGATCGCCAGCGAGCGCCGGCTGGCCGAGCTCTACAACAAGTGGTTCCTGCGAAAGCTGCCGACCGGCGAGACCCTCAACCTGCCGCCGAGCCCGCAGCTCGAGGAGGTTTTTC
>DATFWC010000185.1:0-6785 GCA_035259885.1 Xanthobacteraceae bacterium | reverse complement strand
GATCCCCAGGTGCGGCCGAGCAGCCAGCGCGGCCGGTCGATCGCCTCGGCCAGATCCTGGCGGAACAGCACGTGGCGGGTGAACAGCGCCGCCTGCGTCTGCGGCTGGCCGTCGCCGCCCATGGCGCCGTAGGCGATGATGCGCCCGTCGGCGAGCACAGCCAGCGCCGGGTTGAGCGTATGGAACGGGCGGCGGCCAGGCTCGAGCGGGTTCACGGCCCGCGCGTCGAGCGAGAAGCTCAGCCCGCGATTCTGCATCAGCACGCCGGTGCGCGGCAGCACGCAGCCGGACCCGAACTCCCAATAGAGCGACTGGATATAGGAGACGACCACGCCGGAAGAGTCCGCCGCGCCCATCCACACGGTGTCACCTTCGCCCCACGGCGCCGGCCAGGCGGCCGCCTTGCGGCGGTCGATCTTCATCGCCTCGGCATCGAGGAATTTTTCGTCCAGGTAGCGATCGGGCGGATGCGGCAGCCGGTCGTAGTCGGTGACGTAGCGGTCGCGGATGCGGAAGGCGCGCTTCGTCGCCTCCACCAATCCGTGGACGTGATCGAAACTTTCGGCTTGCGCCACCCGCAGGCGCTCGAACAGGCCGAGGATGATGAGCGAGGCCAGGCCCTGTGTCGGCGGCGGCGTGTTGAACAGGGTGCCGGACCTGAGCCGCAGCGTGAGCGGCTCGCGCAGCACCGCACGGTAGCGCGCGAGGTCGGCGCGGGTGACCGGGCTGCCGATGCGTTCGAGGTCGGCCGCGATCTCGCGCCCGACGTCGCCGCGATAGAAATCGTCGAGCCCGGCATGGACGAGATGGTCGAGCGTATCGGCCAGCGCCTTCTGGCGCAGCACGTCGCCGGCCGCCGGCGCCTTGCCGTCGATCAGGAACACTGGCGCGAAGCCGGGCACGTGCTGCAGCTCGGGCAGTTTTTCCGCCGTGAGCCGCGCCTGGCTGCGCGCCACGACGTAGCCGTCGCGCGCCATGCGGATGGCGGGCGTCAGCAGCACGTCGAGCGGCATTTTTCCCCCCGACACGCGCGCCGCCTCGACGGCAAGCGACCAGCCGCCGAGCGCGCCCGGCACCGTGAGCGCGGCCAACGGCCCGCGCGGCGTGATCGTCTCGTGCTCGCGAAAAAGGTCGCGGCGGGCCCGCTCGCCGGCCGGCCCGGCGCCCTCGATCGCGCGCATCCGTCCGCCGGCATCGCGGAACAGCCAGAATCCGTCGCCGCCGATGTGCGTCATGTGCGGATAGACGGAAGCGATGGCGGCCGCCATGGCGATCATGGCTTCGAGCGCATTGCCGCCTTCGGCCAGCACGTCGCGTCCCGCCTCGGCGGCGCCACGGTGAGGCGCCGCAACGACGCCGCGGCGATGTCCGGCGGAATGCAGATCCATGCGGGAAAACGTCCGGTGGGGGGCCCGCAACCTAGCGACGCGCCGCCAGCGCGTCGAGCACTGGGCCGCCCGGACGCCGCCACATAGTTATTTGTCCGGATGCGGCGTTAAGACTTTGTTCACCAAGAGCGTCTCAGACTTGTGGCATGTACGGGCGCCTTCCGGCCGCCTTGCCCACGCGAGGTCCTTAGCGGGATAGCCAAGGCCGGGCCCGCCCTTCCCGCCGCGCGGCGAATCGCAGCGGCCGCCGACCCCCTCACCCTCTTGATCACCCCGGCCTTTCGTGACATCTGGCGGCCAGCGAGAGCGAAGGCCCCATGGACCAGACCGTCGAGACGCCGCTGAACCGCCGCATCAACTGGACCAACGTGTCCACCGTGCTGAGCGCCACCGTTCTGATCGGCGCGGAAGTGTTCGGTGCTGCCTTCGCCGGCGGCTGGGCGGTGGCCGGCCTGTTCAATCTCGGCATTTACGGCGTCTATCTGCTGCAGGCCGTGTTCTTCGTCATCGGCGTCTTCGTCATGGCGGCGTTCGTGCGCAACGCCCAGCGCGTCGAGCCCTTCGTCAACCGCGGCTGAGCGGCGCCCCCTTGTTGATCTGACACGAGGCGAAGCCACTTGCTCCACCTCTCCCCAGCGGGGAGAGGTCGACTTGCGAGCGCGGCGAAGCAAGTCGGGTGAGGGGGCAAGGGCCTATCGAAAGTCACTTGCCCCCTCACCCCGACCCTCTCCCCGCCGGGGAGAGGGAGCGCGCCGAGTTCGTGGCTTGCTCCGAGCCTTACTTGCAACGCTGATGTCGTAAGGCCAAAACCCGCGCATGCTGGTCATCGACGGCCTTTCGCTGCGCGTCGCCGGACGCCTGCTCATCGACAACGCGTCGGCGCAGATCCCGACCGGCGCCCGCGTCGGCGTAGTCGGGCGCAACGGCACGGGCAAGACCACGCTGTTCCGCGCCATCGCGGGCGAACTGGCGATCGAGCAGGGCGGCATCGCGGTGCCCAAGCGCGCCCGCGTCGGCCGCCTGGCGCAGGAGGCGCCGGGCGGGCGGGAAACTTTGATTGAGGTGGTGCTGGCGGCCGACCGCGAGCGCAGCGAGCTTATGGCCGCTGCCGAGCAGACGCACGATCCGCATCGCATCGCCGAGATTCATGCCCGGCTCGCCGACATCGACGCTCATGCGGCGCCGGCGCGCGCCGCCGCCATCCTGGCCGGCCTCGGTTTTTCGGAAAGCGAGCAGCAGCAGCCCTGCGCGTCGTTCTCCGGCGGGTGGCGCATGCGGGTGGCGCTGGCGGCGCTCCTGTTCTCGGCGCCCGATCTCCTGCTGCTCGACGAGCCGACCAACTACCTCGACCTCGAAGGCACGCTCTGGCTGCAGGATTTTCTCGCCCGCTACCGCCACACCGTGCTGGTGATCAGCCACGACCGCGACCTGCTCGACAGCGCCGTCGGCCATATCCTGCACCTGCAGGGTGGCAAGCTCACGCTCTACCGCGGCAATTATTCGAGCTTCGCGCGCCAGTATGAGGAGCGCCAGGCGCTCGACCGCAAGCGCGCCCGACACCAGGAGGCCGAGCGCAAGCGCATCGAGGCGTTCGTGGCGCGCTTCAAGGCCAAGGCCACCAAGGCGCGGCAGGCGCAGTCGCGCGTCAAGCTCCTGGCCAAGCTCAAGCCGGTCGAGGCGATCGTCAACGACGAGGTGCGCGACATCGAGATCCCGTCGCCGGCCAAACCGCTGTCGCCGCCGATCGTGGCGTTTGACAGCGTGACGGTCGGCTATGGCGACATGCCGGTGCTGCGGCGCCTGAGCCTGCGCATCGACGACGACGACCGCATCGCGCTGATCGGCCAGAACGGCAACGGCAAATCGACCTTCGCCAAACTGCTGGCCAGCCGCCTGGGCGCCATGGACGGCAAGGTCACGCGCGCGGAAAAACTCGACATCGGCTATTTCGCGCAGCACCAGCTCGACGAGCTCAAGGCCAACGAGACTCCCTACGACCATGTCCGCACCCTGATGCCGGATGCGCCGGAGTCAAAAGTGCGGGCGCGCGTCGGCGCCATCGGGTTTTCCGGCGCGGCGGCGGATGCGCCGGTGGCGACTCTGTCGGGCGGCGAGAAGGCGCGGCTGCTGCTTGGCCTCGCCACCTTCTCCGGCCCGCACCTGGTCATCCTCGACGAGCCGACCAATCATCTCGACATCGACAGCCGCGCCGCGCTGATCGAGGCGATCAACGACTATTCGGGCGCGGTCGTGCTGATCTCGCATGACCGCCACCTGATCGAGACCTGCGCCGACCGCCTGTGGCTGGTCGCCGACGGCACGGTGGCGCCGTTCGACGGCGACCTCGAGGATTATCGGCGCAAGGTGTTGAGCGACCGCTCGGAAGCCGGCCGCGACCGGCGCAGCGAGCCGGCACGCCCGTCGCGCACCGAGGCGCGCCGCGCCGCGGCCGAGAGACGGGCGGAACTGGCGCCGCTGCGGCAGCGGATCACCCGTGCCGAGGCGGAGATCGGCCGCCGCACGCAGGAACTCAAGGAACTCGACGCAGCGCTGGCGCGGCCGACGCTGTACGACGACCCGGCGCGCGCCACCGGCCTCGCCAAGGCGCGGGCGGAAGCCGCCGCGGCGCTCAGCGCGGCCGAGAGCGACTGGCTCGCCGCGAGCACGGAGTACGAAGCGGCGAATTCGGATGGCACCGCCTGACCACCGGCGTCGTCCCCGCGAAGGGCGGGGACCCATGATCACCGCGGGAAATTATATCGCGAAGCATGTGATCATGGGTTCCCGCTTGCGCGGGAACGACCGAGAGGACCGTCCTCAGCTCAGATCGACGATGCCCGCCTCGCCCTCCTCGGTGCCGAATGCCAGCAGCGTGCCGGAAGAATCCCAGGCGAGCGCCGCCACCGGCCCGGCACCAGGCGCGCGCGCCAGAATTTCGGCGCCGTCCTCGACGCGCACCAGCAGCACCATGCCGTCCTGGTAGCCGGCCGCCACCACGTCCTGGGCCGGATGGCACGCCACCACGGCGACCGCATGCTCGTACGGCGCAAACAGTTTTGGGGTCTTGCCGAGCGGACCGTCCTTGCCCTGGAACGGCCACAGCACGAGCTGGTCGGCGCCCGAGGTTGCCAGCCATTTGCCGTCATGGCTCCACGAGAACGAGCGCACCTTGGCGGCATAGCCGGACATGCGCATGTCCTTGCGGTCGGCCAGCCGCCAGCCGTGCAGCGTCGGCTCCTGCATGGCGGTGACGAGAAATTTTCCGTCCGGGCTGAACGTGACGTCGAGATGCGAGCCCTTCCATTCGAAGCGTTCGGGTGCCGCCTTCGCGTTGGGGAACCACAGCGTCACGCCGTTGTAGTGCGCGACCGCCAGGCGAAACCCGCGCGGCGCGAAGCTCAGGCCCCCGACGCTCGACGGCAGCTCGATCGTCTTCTCCTGCCGGTTGGCGGTCTGCACGAACACCGTTTTGGCCACCGACCAGGCGATGGCGCCCTCCGGTCCGGCCGCGACGCGGTCGATCCAGCGGCGCTTGGGATCGGTGACAAGCGTGCGCGTATGGCCTTGCGCATTGGTGGCGACCACCTTGCCGTCGTCGCCAGCGGTCACCACCCGCTCGTTGTCCGCCGCAATGGCCAGGACGCCGCCGGAATGCACCAGCAGGCGCTGCGGCTCGCCGTCGGGTGGCGCCAGCAGCACGTGCTCCTCGCCGAGGACGAAGCAGCAGGTGTCTTCGAGGAAATGCACCGCCACCACCGGCGCGTCGGCAGCGACCGGGCGGATGCGTTCCGTGACCGAAGCCGTGCCGGGGCGCGCCTCAACCATGGCGGATCAGCGGCGCCGCCGCCGCGCTGCGGCGATGTCGATGCTCACGCGATGCAGCTTTCAAACCCCTTGCGGATCTTGTCCTCGTCGAGATTGCGGCCGATGAAGACGATGCGGCTCACCCGCTTCTCGTCGGCCCCCCAGGGCCGCTGGTGATCACCGTCGAGGATCATGTGCACGCCCTGGAACACGAAGCGCTCGGCATCGTCCTTGAACGCCAGGATGCCCTTCGTGCGCAGGATGTTCGGACCGTCCTTGGCCACCAGATCCTGCACCCAGGGAAAGAACTTGTCGGGATCGAGCGGCTTCTCGCTCGACAGCGACAACGACTGCATGTCCTCGTCGTGATAGTGCTTCAAGCCATGATCCTCGTGGCCGTGATGCGCATGGTCATGGTCATGATGATGATCGTGATCGTGGTCTTGATCATGGTCGTGATCGTGCCCGTTGCCGCCGAGGAACGCCGGCTCGATGTCGAGGATGCGGTCGAGGTCGAAGGCGTTGCGCCCCAAGACTTCCGGCAGCGGCACGCGGCAGCGCTCGGTCGTGTGCACCTTGGCGTAAGGATTGATGCCACGGATGCGCATCTCGACGTCGCGCAGCTCTTCCGGCTTCACCAGGTCGGTCTTGTTGACCAGGATCACGTCGGCGAAGGCGATCTGGTTCTTGGCTTCCGGTGCGTCCTTGAGCCGGTCCTTGAGCCACTTGGCGTCGGCGACGGTGACCACGGCGTCGAGCTTGGTCTTGCGGCCGACCGCATCGTCGACGAAGAAAGTCTGCGCAACCGGCGCCGGGTCGGCGAGCCCGGTGGTCTCGATGATGATGGCGTCGAACTTGCCCTTGCGCCGCATCAGCCCGTCGATGATGCGGATGAGATCGCCGCGCACCGTGCAGCAGACGCAGCCGTTGTTCATCTCGAACACTTCCTCGTCGGCGCCGACGACGAGCTCGTTGTCGATGCCGATCTCGCCGAATTCGTTGACGATGACGGCGTATTTCTTGCCGTGCGGCTCCGACAGGATGCGGTTGAGCAGCGTGGTTTTGCCGGCGCCGAGATAGCCGGTCAGCACGGTTACAGGGGTCTTTTCGGACATTCGTCGTCTCCTGGCCCCGTCCTATATAGGCATTGCGGCGCCGATGCATCCCCTGCGCGCCTGCGATGCGCCGTACGGGCGCCCCTCGTGGGCGCCCTCTGGCATCAAAGGGCAACCGCAAGGGTTGCCTCTACGGACCAGACGTCAGGCCTCGAGATGGCGGCCCGGGAAAGCCTGGCGCATGAGCCCGCCGACACGGCCGAACAGGACCGAGACGGCATAGAGGCCTCCCGCCACCAGGATGATGGCGGGACCCGACGGCACACTGGTGTGGAACGAGAGCAAGAGACCGGCATAGCCGGAGAAGATCCCGCTCAAGGTCGCAATCAGCACCATGGCGGTGATGTCGCGCGCCCAGAACCGGCCGATGACCGCCGGCAGGATGATGATGCCGACGGCAAGCAGCGTGCCGAGCGCATGGAAACCGCCCACGAGGTTGATGACCACCAGGGCCAGGAAGGCGATGTGCGCCGGCCCG